>CAVIYC010000034.1:0-7823 GCA_963647095.1 Oscillospiraceae bacterium
CCTCTGGTGGCGTTATTCGGTGTCATAAACGGAACGAAGTAGCTAGAAACATCGGGGTAGGTGGTGTAAGTATCGCCATCCAACATCTTGACGCTGTCGTAATAGTTGGCGTCATACATTCCGTTTCCGACGTATCTGCGGAACGAAATGTAATTGGGTTTGACGTCCGTGACTTTGACGGCGAATTTTTCTTCGCAGTTGAGGGTCTTGACGGTGACGGTATAATCGCCGGCTTTATAAGCATTAATGGAAATTACTCCAGCTGCGCTACCATCCCAGGATTTTGTGAAAGTCGCATTGAGACCTTCTTCCGGTCCGGCAACGGTTACGTTCGGCGTATCAAAGTCGCTATTGGCGGTATCCGGAGCGGAAACGACGGTAACTTCTTTGAAATCTCCGGTTCCCATATTTAGCGGAGAAGCTTCGGTGACGGCATTGCCTTCAGAATCCTTGAAGGAAATGGAGGTAAATTCGAATTGGGCGAGATCCACGTCGTTGGTGTAAGTTCTATCCCCGACTTTTTGGGTCAAGGTATAGGTGTCGGTTTGGTCAGGTTTCGCGCCATCGACCAACGTGGCCTTTTTCGTAGTCGCGTCATAGTTATACTTATTGTCCCCGGAATATTGATTGATGGTGACTTTGAGGTTTTCTAAAGCCCCTTCGGCGGAATACGGGACTTCGACGTCAACGTCATACAAAGTCAAGGGCCCCTCGGCGGAATCACCCTCCCAATACCCGAAGGAGAAATAATAAGTTCCGCCTTGTTTGTAGGCCGAGAAGTCGCCATTTACGTTTTTGGAAGCCAAATCAACGAAACTGGAGAAGAAGCCTTCGGCCCCATAGGATTCTTCCGATTCTACGTACCAATAGAAGTAAGGGCCGACTTGTCCGTAAATCTCCGTGGATTTGCTCCAGTTGTCTTCATAGTCCTTTTCGACGGCGACGACGCTCTTGTCCTTATTGTGCATCACATAAGTGACGGAGCCGTTATTGTCGGTGTATTTCATGGTATCGCCGTTTTTGTCGGAGCCATAAATCCAGCTGGCGGTATAGTTTACGGTGCCATAATCGTCCACGTTCGTTTTGTTCACGCTGCCTTCATATACTTTGGAAGCCGAAGCGGAATATCTTCCGGCTTGGGCAAGCAAATCGGCAATGGTGGCAGTTTCCTTTTTGTCATCGCCAGAAGAGGAAGATGGGTTAGATGAGTCCCCTGAAGATGACGATGGACTAGATGAGTCCGCGGGAGATGATGAAGCGGGGCTGCTGGAAGACGGGTCCACCGGAGATGACGATGCAGACGATCCATCATCGGTAGTGCAACCGGCCAACAGCAAGGCCGCCGCAAGAGGGAAAATCAGACTTAATTTTCTATTTTTCATAGGTTTGTCCTTTCAAGATATGGGTTATTTTTATATCAAATGGCAATTTGTCAACAATTGATTGAATCATTTGCCGTTTTTTTGCGACAGAAGCCCGATTAAGGCGGTTTTCCTGCCAATATCAATCGTCATTGGATGGGCAAAAGAAAAAGGAGGTCCGCTCCTTTATCTTATTTTGCTTTTATTTGCTTAGTTCCAAGCCGCAGCTAAAGGCGTTGGCTATGGGCTTGCCAATAGAATAGTATTTATGGTCAAAAGACGAATAGATCACGGCGTGGGCTTTGGCCAAATCCAATTTTCCGTTTTCGTCGAATAGGGATTCGTCGGCTTGAACGTTCTTTATCCTGAAATAATGCATTCCGGATTCATCGTCCTTATAGACGTATTCGCATTCCAAGGCCAAGGGGAGCTCATCTATTATCGGAGCCTCCACGTATTCGGATTTTGAAGCGTGAAGCCCCGTCTTCAGGAATTTGTCTTTTGCCTTGTTCCCGGATACGATCCCGACGTAATCGCAGGCCTTTATCGTTTCTTCGGTGGCCAATTGTATGACCGCCGATTTGTTTCTGAGGAAGTTATCCACCGTCTTATGGGAAGATAGGCAAATGCCTATCATGTCCGTGTCTATCGCACATCCCCAAGCCGCGTTCATCATATTCACCGAGCCGTCTTCGTTATAAGTGGAGATCATTATCACCGGCATTGGATAGATGTAAGGGGATATCTTTACGTTCTTTTTCATAATCGTTCCTTCTTTCGTTACTAATTTACCATAATCTAGATTGGATAAACAAAAAATCCCGCCTAGACGGGATTGTCTGTTTATTTTGGAGCATCCGGGCGGAATTGAACCGCCGAATTACTGAGTTGCAGTCAGTTGCCTTACCGCTTGGCTACGGATGCAGCGTCAATAAATATAGCATTGGTTCGAAATTACTTCAACTGAGTTAGCCGAATATAAGCGCCAACAATGAAAAAACATTCCGAAATCGCGTTAACGATATAGGCATTAAGGCACAAAAACGAGGAAAAAAATCCGCCCTAGCCGAGGCTAGAGCGGATATAAATCAATCAATAAGTTCAAAGATTAAATGGTTTCGTTAAACGTTATCGAAGTAATCTTAACCGTGCCATTGCCACTCGTCTGTTTCATATCAAACACTATCTTGTAGTAGCATCCGGCGGTAGGGGTTTTGATATTGGTGGTCAAAGTGCCCGCTTTGCTGAGCGCCAGATCGACTTTTTCCGAATATTTGGCAAATGTGGCATCAGTGCCAACCAAAATATAAGCGGAGTTGACTGTAGATGCAGTTAAGGCAGAGAAGTCTATGTCAATCGTTCCAATTTTGTTTGCGAATGCAACATCGTTTTGGATGGAGCAGACCTTAGCCGCCGTTCTCCAACCCATTCTGATATCACTAGTTTGCCCGTTGATATTATTCATGGTATAGCTCAGCTTATTGGAAGTTGCAGTCCATTTATTGTCATAAGTGTTCACGTTGCCTGCGCTGCCCGTTATTTTAGCGGATTTGTAATTTGCGAAATCAAGCTTATATGAATACGCGACAGGTGTAGTGGTATCGATGAACTTAACGACGACTTTGTTTGTTTTTGCCGCAACGAAGGTCAAGGTTTGTGTGATATCTTCGGCTTCGCCACCGTTTTTGCTCACGGTAACCGAAGCGACTTTAAATCCATCATTGGGAGTGACGGTCACAACGATTTCATCGCCGAAGGCAACGTTTTCACTCTTATTTAGTGTAACCGTGCCTTGATTAGCGTCATATTCAGTCGTGACAGATGCGGTCTTATCATTAATGAAAGTTATCGCGTTTTTGATTTCGGGGGTGCCATTGAAATAGTCGAAGACGCCAATCATGGTGACTTCCTGTCCGACATAGTCGGTTCCAACTCCCTTTTTGCCGTAGTTATTGAAGGTATAAGCACCATTCTTGATGTAATAGCCGGAAGCTGAATCGGCGGTATAGCTGCCATAGACAACCAATCCTTTGCCGTCTGCATCTTTAAGAGTGCCATTTCCGTACGTCGTATCGGTGATTTCCGAAATTGTGCCGGTAACCATGTAAAGATTCTTTGAATCAGAAGTGGTCATCGCATTCATCTCGGCGACGGTCTTTTCGATGACGTTGTTCTTTTTAACGGTGACATCATCGGTGACGTCGATCGATTCGTAATTATTGAGGTAGGTCAACGCATCCATCTCGATGGTGGTCTTGTAAGTTCCGTCGGTGCGGCCAACGATGGTGGTTCCGCCATTGGCGTCGAGTTTGACTCCGTCGATAACTACGGAAGCGTCGCATTTATACGGAGTGGTATTGTCGCCAACGCAAAGAGTAGTGGAAGGAACTTCGTTTCCGTTGCCCCAAGAGCCTTTCAAATAACCTTCATTCGTGGCAACGTGGGCTTCGCTTTCAAGCCACTTGCCGGTGATCTTCAAAGTCGTATCTCCGGTGATGCTCCAATCGCCTGTGCGGGCGATGACGGCCTGCCTATCGGCAGTGATGGTCGAATCTTCGATGGTGACTTTGGTGCCATAGTCGGTATTGACGATGAAGCCGCAGTTATCGAAATCGGCAGTGGTAACCGTGATCTTGGTCTTGGTGATCTTGAATTCGCCTTTGACTTTGCCTTCCAAATTGTTGGTGGCGATGCCGTAGGTGGTCTTGGTGTTGAAAACGCAATCGGCAATGGTCAGATAATTGTTGCTGGAAGCGTTGATGATGGACGAGGTTACATACATTTCATTGTCATTGGTCAAAGTGATGCCGGACAAAGTGAGGGAGTTAGCCTCAGAAACATTGAAGAAGTTCGTGCTCTTTGTACCTTTTTCGCCAGTGATCTTGATGGTTCCGTTCTTGACGGTGATCTTCATTCCCGCGGTTCCGGTCAAAACCTTATCGGAGCTGACGGTCAATGTCTTGCCGTTCAAATCGACGATGGTTTCGACTTTGGCGACCGGCAAAGATTCGGCGGTAATATCTTCGGCCAATTTGTATTTGGCGATATTGGCGGCCGTGACTTTGGCGATGAATGCGTCGTCGATGGCGGAGATTTCATCGAAATGGTCGGCGAATTCTACGGTGACGGTCAATCCGTCTCTGACCATCTTTACGGTAGCCTTGTTTTCGGTGACGGCCTTTTCGTCGCCGTTGACCTTGAAGGACTTGATTTCATATCCTTCGTTCGGGGTGACGGTGAAGGTGACGTCTTCTCCGACAACGGCGGTTTCCTTGTCGGCGGTTACTGTTCCGTTAACGATCTCGGTCGGGATGGTGACCTTGTATTTGGTGGCCTTGAAGGCGACGGTGACGGATAAGCCTTCCTTGACCATCTTGACGGTCGCTTTGTTGTCAACCACCGCGACGTCCGATCCATTGACCTTGAAATAATCAAGTTCGTAATCGTCATCGGCTTTGACGGTGAAGGTGACGTCGTCTCCTTCGGCGGCGGTCTCCTTATCGGCGGTTACGGTACCGTTAGCAATCTCGCTCGGGATGGAAACGGAATATTTGATCTTCTCGACGGAAGCTACGGCTACCAAGCCGTCCTTGACCATTTGATAGGTGGCTTTGCCGCCGGTGACGGTGACGGGGTTGTCGTTGACCTTGAAGGTTACGAGCTCATATCCTTCATCCGGGGTGACGGTGAAGGTGACGGTCGCGCCGATGATGGTTTCGCTAACGTCGGAAGTGACGGTGACGTGATCCACCGACGTGATGGTTACCGCGTATTTCTTGGAAACCGCGGAGAAGGTGACGGACAATCCGCCTTCGACCATCGTGGCCGTGGCTTTGCCGCCGGTGACGGTGACGTCAGCCCCGTTTACTTTGAAATAAGCCAATTCGTAGGTGTCGTCCACCTGAATGGTGAAAGTGACGGTCTCGCCGACTTTCGCTTCGGCCTTATCGGCGGTGACGGTGACGTGTTCCGCCGTAATAATGGTGACCTTTCCGGTCTTCACTTCGGAGGAAGAATCAGGTGGGGTGACGCTGGAAGTGCTGCTCGAGGGATCTGGAGGGACGACGCTGGAAGAGCTATCGTTCGGGTCGCAGGAGCCGAGCATCAATAACACAGCGGGGAGTAGAACTAAGAGTTTCTTCTTTTTCATGTTGTGCTAATAGTCTTTTCCTTTCTTTTGGGTTTTATATTAAGTCCCAGAAGGGACGTAATACCTGAAAAATGGCGATAAAACGCCTAGAGTGGGGCTTTTCCGCCCGTTTTCACATAATAAGCCAAGGGAAAAATCTTTCTCATAACTCAATGTTTGACACTCAATGATATCTTGCTTTATCGAAAAGATAAAGTGGGCAGTTTGACTTATTTTCGAAAAAGAATAGGGACTATCCGCTTGAATTGACGAAAAGAAAAGGCGGTTTTCCCGCCTTATCTTATTTCTTGTTTTCGAGCCTGCGTTTCTTCCTTAGCTTCTTGGAATATAGCTTCTTTCCGCCTAAGACCGCGCCCAAGGTGACGAAGGCTATGACTTCCACCGCGAAGATGACGATGATGGTCGTGGTCAAAGTCCCGCCGGATTTGACGTTCTCCCACATCTTCAATACGTAGGTGTTGTTCTCGCCATAATCTTCCATTACGGCCAAGGAAGGGATCTGATTCAAGGATGAGCCTTTGTCCAAGCTGTCTTTGGATGGGTATTGGGCCAAGAACTGCCTTCCGACTTGGACGGTTTTCTCTTCTCCGTCAAGATCCAAGCCGGTGATGGTTTCGATCTCATCGGAATAGAAATAGGAAGATTTGTCGTCGCTTTCGTCCAACGAACCGTCGAAGAAATAGCTTAGGTCCCTCAAAGTCCATTCGTTTTCTTCGGCCATCTCGTCCCAAGCGGAAGCAACGCCGTTAACGGTGACGTGACCCAGGTCGTTCCCATCGTCATAGAAGGTCGAGCCAACGTAGGATTCCTCGCCGAAATCTATCTCGTGTTCCTTGCCGTCTATTTGGATTTTCCTTATCCCCGAGCCGTCTTTGAAAACGTGCTCGCCGTCCTCATTCCAATAGAAGTCGTCCTCGGTGTTGTCGTAAGCGTAGATGACATAAGCCCTGGGATCGTACCAATCCCTCACCAAATCCCTTATGCCTTCGCCGGCGATAAAGGGGGTGTAGCCGATATAATCCATGTTCCTTCCGGCGTTTTCGGAAGAGGAGATGAAGTCGATGAATTTCTGGGCGTATTCTTTGTTTAGCCCATTGTATTTGAGCATCACCCAGCCGTCGAACCAGATGTTCCCGCCGGTCTCGGGGATGGAATAATAAAGGTCGATGTCATATTCGCTTTCGGCGAGATCCATGGAGGTTATGGCATCTCCGGACCAGGCCATCGTAATACCGGATTTGGAACCGGAGGCGACGTCGGTTTTGCCAGAGTCCACCTCCAAGCCATAGCAGTTCCTCTTTAGGCTTTCTAGGCTATTCCCTACCTCATCCACCACGTTTTGGATGGTTTTCTTTTCCGCCTCGGGGAAATATTTGAGGTTGATTTCGTTGAATTCGTCGATGTGGTTGATGTTGTTGAAGATCGTCGAATAGGAGGAGGAATATTCTTCTTCGGTTATTATTCCCGAAACATAGTCATCCTTCAGCTTCTTGATCAATTCGTCGTATGTTTTGGTCAATCCTATGGCGTAGGTGTCCCTGACGGAGTCCTTGATTTGGAAGCTGTCTTGGAAATTGTCGTGCCATAAGGCGTTCCAATCGGAAAGCTGGACTTTGACGTCGTCCTCGCTTAGCCCGCGTTCACCATACAAAGAGAAGCTGGGGTTGTAAGTGAGGCCCAAAGTGCCCCACATATAGCCTCTGGCGTATTTTGAGAGAGGGACGTATTCCCCCGTCGAATCTTTGGTAAGTATCTTTTCGAACCAATCCTTCAAGAATGGTGAGGCGTAGGTGTCGTAATTGTCTTCCCAGCCTTCATATCTATCTCCATAAAGGGATTTTCTCTCTTCTTCCGAAGAGGCGAACGGCTCCAAAAGATCAAGGGTAATCATCTTCTGGACCATATAATCCGACGGGGCGATCAAATCGTATCTCGAAGCCCCGGTTTGGACGGAATTGAGCATCGTCTCGTTGGTGTCGTAGGTGGAATAGACCACTTTGAGGTTAACTCCGTCGGTGTCCAAGACGTATTGCTCGAAGTCGTCGATCAAAGAATCTCCTTCTTCGTCCAAGATGTAGTCCTCGCAGTTATAGATATAGAGGGTGGTGTTGGGCGCGAGATATTTGATGGCGTCCTTCCTTATTTGCTCCCCGATCTTGATGTTCGAGGAGAAGCCCAATGAGGCCGAAAGGGCCAATAAAAACAAAGCGTTGATCATGGTTAATAAGCCCTCCCTTTGCGTTTTTTGCCCTTTTTGGCCTTCACGTTGTTATAAACGGTGATGGCGATGACCACCAGCAACACGGCCAAGA
>CAVIYC010000035.1:0-7668 GCA_963647095.1 Oscillospiraceae bacterium
GATGTGGCCTTGGGAAGCCATGACTTTATAGTCATCGCCTAGATAGTGGGCGATGGTGTCGCATTTTTTCGGAGATTCAACGATTATCAGTTTCATAATGGGGCGATTTTTAAATTTTCCGTTAGCAACCTTACGAGCATTTCAAAAGGCTGTCAAGGAAGCAAAAATGAGAATGCCTATATATAAATAAAGGATTATTTATAGAAATTTTTCTCTATTTTTCTTTCTCCATGCTTAGGAACGCGTCCAAGTCCTTTTCGTTGTCCAAAAGATAGGCGCCTTCCTTTATCAAAGTGTTGGTGGCGGACTCTTTGCAAGCCAAAGAAGGGATGCAGGCCACCTCCGATCCGCAAGACAAAGCGTAACCCACCGTTATCAAAGTCCCGCTTCTTTTGCTGGCTTCTCCGACGATGACCAAATTGGACAAAGCCGCGATGATCCGGTTTCTGAAAGGGAATTGTTTCGGGCTCGGCGGGGTGTTGCCGGGGTATTCCGACAATATGAGCCCATCGGTCTTAATCCTTTTATATAAGTCGGATGAGCTAAGCGGGAAGGGGAAATCTATGCCAGAGCCAAGCACGGCGACCGTCTTCCCCCTTTGATTCAACACTTCTTCTTGGGCGCAGGAATCGATGCCTCTGGCCAATCCCGAGACCACCACCGCGCCTCTTTTCACCAAAGCCTCGCTAAAATATTTGGCCATGTCCAAGCCATAAGGGCTCGCGTCCCTGCTTCCGATATAAGCGACGTTTCTTTTATGGTCGTTAACCAAGGATATGTCTCCGTAATAGAAAAGGACTATTGGGGGCTTGGGGCACCTCTTAAGCGATTCCGGATAATCGTCGTCTATTATCGTGACGGCCTTGCTTTTCATCTCCGAAAGCAGCTTCGTGGCCTCTTCCTCCGGCATCTTCTCCTTGTTTTTGATGATTCTTAGCAAAGCGTCCCAATCGCCATTGACCTTTATGGCCGAAGCGATGAGAATTTCTCTTCCATTCATAAATAACCTCCTTTCCCTTATAGCGGGTTAAGGAGGCCATTTACTAAAATAATTTCATCTGCTCTTGATATATCTCACTAACGGGTCTGAAGCTCTTTCGATGTATTCCTTCGATGGGGCCATACGTTTTCAAGGCTTCGAGATGTTCTTTGGTGCCATAGCCTTTATGCTTGGCAAATTTATATTCCGGATATTTCTCGTCCAATTCTTTTAGGTACCTGTCTCTCGTAACTTTGGCCAATATCGAGGCGGCCGCGATATTCAGGCATTGGGCGTCGCCTTTGATTAAGGCAATCACCGGCTTATCCATATTCAATTTCATCGCGTCCGTGACGATCAGATCATATTGGCCGTTTAATTGCCTCAAAGCCTCTTTCATCGCCACTTTGGTGGCTTCGTAGATATTTATCCTATCTATCTCTTCGGCCGAGACGAAAGCTATGCCATAAGCAATCGCGTTCTTTTTTATCTCTTCGTAAAGCTCTTCCCTTTTCTTTTCGGTGAGCTTTTTCGAATCGTTGATCGATTCGTTTTGATAAGACGGCGGAAAAACCACCGCGGCGGCCACCACCGGCCCGGCCAACGGCCCTCTGCCGGCTTCGTCCACCCCGGCGATCAATTTCACCGTATCGGAATAATATTCTCTTTCTTTATTTAGCATTTGGCTCCTCTAAGGAAATGCGGCCCAAATATCCGGATTGGAATTCTTTTATCAATAGGGAATTGGCTTTTTCGAGGTCCAATGCCCCGGCCTTAAGCAAATACCCGCGCTTAGAGGCGATAAGGGAGAATATTTCTTCGTTTGGGGTATCCGCGCTAACCGATATCTCATAACGGGCGTTAAGCGAATCCAAATAACGGGTTTTGAGGATATCTAGCAAATAATCCGACAATTCGGCGATGGGCAAGACCTCTTCTTTTATCGAGCCGACCAAAGCGAGGTTTATGGCGGCTAGCTTATCCTCGTAACGCATCGGCAATATGCCCGGCGAATCCAGCAAAATGAAGGAAGAGGGCAATTTGATCCATTGTTCCGCCCTGGTGACGCCAGGCTTATTTCCGGCCTTGGCCACTTGCTTGCCGGCCAAGTTGTTTATGAGGGTGGATTTCCCGACGTTGGGCACGCCGACGATCAAAAGGCGGCAAGGCTGGGGCTTCATGCCTCTCTTTTCTTCCTTCTTCCTTTTGGCTTCGATATAGGGTTTGGCGGCTTCTTCGATCAATCTCATGGCCTTTTCGTGCTTCAAATCCGAAGAGGCGCACATCACGTCATGGCTTTTGAAATATTCCTTCCATTCTTTGACCACGGCTGGGTCGGACAAATCTTCCTTGGACAAAAAAACGACCCTGGCCTTATTTCCAATGAGCTTATCCAACAAGGGGTTCCTGGAAGACAAAGGTATGCGGGAATCCACGACCTCGATCACCAAATCGATGGCCGAGATGAACTTTTCCAGCGATATGAGGGCTTTTTTCATATGCCCCGGGAAATAATGGACGTTCTTTTGCTGATTCATGGCTACATTTTATCTTTTAGTTGATATTAGGTAAAGAAAAGGCCCGCCATAGGCGAGCCGACATTTCTTTGGATTACTTGCTCTCGACTTCTTTGATACGAGCAGCCTTGCCAGAGAGACCGCGCATATAGTAGATGCGGGCACGGCGGACTTTGCCGACTTTCAAGACATCGATTTTGGCGATGGCCGGAGAGTTGACCGGGAAAGTTCTCTCGACACCGATTCCAGCGGACATCTTGCGGACGGTGAAGGTCTCGCTGACTCCTTCGCCGCGACGTTTGATGACGACGCCTTCGAAGGCCTGGATGCGTTCCTTTTTGCCTTCGACGATGCGGACGTAGACCTTGACGGTGTCGCCGCCTTTGAAGGCAGGAATGTCGGTGCGGATCTGGCGGGCGGTAATCTCATTCACGATATTGGTATTCATGATATGTTACCTCCTAATTTCGATTGTTTTTCTTAGTAGGTTCACAGTCTTTCCTGGCGGACCCCACGCATCGCCCTTGCGGACGCAAGAAGTATATTACGCTTTTAGTCTCCTTCGCGCAACGATAATAACGCGCGTTGAGGCTTTATCTCTTGGCTTTTCTGTTTTCCAAGTAGGCTTTTCTGTCGTTTATGACGATGTCTTTGTCGACATATTGGAAGGTCATCGCGTCAACGTATTTGGACAAATCCTCGACTTGCTCTTTGGTTTCCACCGTCCAGCAATTGACGATTCCGCCATGCTTTCTATAGGATTTCACCCAATCATCCTTTGCCATATCCATTTCGATGTCGATGGATTCGAAAAAGAAACGGAAACGTTTGACCCATTCCTTGCCCCTAAATAGCAATAGCTGTCTTTCGAATCTGTGGCCCATATGGAACAAAGCCCTGGGATCGAAGGATATGATCGCGACTTTTTTCTTGTCTTTGATGCCTTTCAATTCTTCCTTGGTCTTTTTGGCCAACGCCTTGTAGTTGTCGTTATAAACCTTGAGC
The DNA here is from genome assembly GCA_963647095.1 of Oscillospiraceae bacterium. Classification (GTDB taxonomy): domain Bacteria; phylum Bacillota_I; class Bacilli_A; order RFN20; family CAG-826; genus UBA4951. The sequence continues at coordinate 3,502 of CAVIYC010000035.1, forward strand.
TCGATGACGGTCAGAACCTTTTCGTTGTTGAGGTCCAAAACTTCTTTCAAAGTCGGGATGCCCCCGCCGTCCGGAAGGCGATAATCGTTCTTGATTTGGGTAGAGGTAAGTTCTTCGATTATGCCGTCTTTGCCGGTCATTCTCTTCAAGTCCGAATCGTGGGAAACGAACAAAACCCCATCTTTTGAAAGATGGATGTCGAACTCGAAAGCCATGTTGTTCTCGATGGCGTTCTCAAAAGCCTTCATCCCGTTTTCCGAGCGGGTTTCATCGTGAAGGCCCCTATGGCATATGCCTAAATAAAATTGTTCTGGATAATGCTTAAAAGAGTGTTTCATGTCTCTAATTATAGACCTTGATACTTAAGTATCGATATTTTTTGTCTGTAAAGCGAATTTGCTTGACAGAGCCTATTATCGAGCATAACATTGTCGACGCATAAGGAGATTGCCACTATGTCAGTCAAAATCAGATTAACCAGAATCGGTCGCCATAAGGACCCCATCTATCGCATCGTCGCCGCGGATTCCCGCTTCGCCCGCGATGGCCGCTACATCGAACAAATCGGCCTTTACAATCCCAACAAAGGACCCGAAGGCGCCGAAATCAACGAAGAATTGGCTTTGAAATGGCTCGCCGCCGGCGCCACCCCGTCGGATTCCGTCCGCGCCATGTTCAACCGCAAAGGCTTGAACGCCAAGGCCGTTAGCAAAAAAGGAAGCAAATAAGCATGGATTTCGAGAAGATCATCCATTCTCTGATCGATCCGCTCGTCGAAAAACCGGAAAACGTCGTCATCAAAGAGATTCCGAACAACAGCAAAAAGGACGTTACCTTAGTGATAACGGCCGACGATGAGGACTGTGCCCGATTGATCGGCAAGCGCGGCTCCGTCGCCAACGCCCTCCGCGAAGCCATCGGCATTTGCGGAAAGGCGGACAACAGCAACGTTCGCGTCCATCTCAGATTCGAAAGCTTCGCCGACAAAAAAGATAACGGTGCCGAATAAGGCGCCGTTTTCTATAATAGAAGATATGAAATTGATCAAAGTCGCCAACATCAGGAAAACATTCGGCCTCAAAGGCGAGGTCTTATGTTTTTCCTATACCGATTTCCCCACGTTGAGATTCAAAAAGGGAAACACGCTATATCTCAGTAACGGAGAAGACCAGGTCAAGGTCGTTTTGTCCTCTTATCGTCCGTCCGGGGATTATTGCTATCTTTCCTTTGAGGGATTGAAGGACATTTCCTTGGTCGAGCCCTACGTTAAGTGGGACATCATGATGGACGAAAAAGACGCGAAATTGCCCGATAACATGGTCCGTTACGAAGACATATTCGCCTGCTATGTCTATGACGAAGAAGACAACAAGCTCGGCAAGGCCGTAGAATTGATCGATAATTGCGCCACCAAATCCTTGAGGGTCAAAAGAGAAGAGGGCAAGGACTTCTTCGTTCCCTGGCTCCCAAAGGTCTTCATCAAAGAAGTGGACGAGAAAAACCAGAAGATAACGATTCACGTAATACCAGGAATGATAGAATGAAAATAACCATCCTCACTTTGTTTCCGGAAATGTTCGAAGGGTATTTGAATACCTCCATTTTAAAACGCGCCTTATCCAAGAAAGCTTTGGAAGTGGAAATCGTCAATATAAGAGACTACACCAAAGACAAATACGGGCGTACAGACACCCCACCGATAGGAGGCGGGGCCGGCTTGGTTTTCAAATGCCAGCCCTTGGTAGACGCCATAAAAGCCGTCTCTGTAGAAAATAGCCATGTCTGCCTATTTTCCCCAAGAGGAGAGACGTTTGGCCAAAACAAAGCCAAAGAATTGTCCAAGGAAGAACATATAGTCTTGGTCTGTGGGCATTACGAAGGGATAGACGAAAGGGTGAACAAATACGTCGATGAGATGATTTCCATCGGCGACTATATCCTAACCGGCGGGGAAATCCCAGCCATGGCCGTCACGGATTCGATCATGCGTTTGTTGGACGGGGCCATCGCCTCTGATTCCTTAAAAGACGAATCCTTCAACGAACCGTTATTGGAATATCCCCAATACACCGAACCTTATGAATTCGATGGCGAAAAGGTACCGGATATCCTTTATTCCGGAAACCATGAAGCCATCAACAAATGGAGAAGGAAACAATCGTTGCTAATAACGAAAGAGCATAGACCCGACCTGTTTTCCCAATTGAAACTATCCAAGCAAGATCTGAAATTGCTTAAGGAAGCGGAAGACGGAACCACTCCGAAATGGGAAAAAGACGCCTTGGAAAAAGGGCATAAGTTCATAAAAAACAAATAGAGCTTTACGACAAAAACGTTACGCAATGCGCAAACGTCAAGATTTCGTAACCGCCCAATAAAAAGGCAATTCAAAGCGCTGCAGCAAGCTCCACGTGCGGGCAATTTGCAAAAATTGTTATATTCGAAAAAGTTTTCTTTGCATTTTTCGGAATTTTTTGTGCATCATGATTATGGGCGAGCTGTAGTTTCACATTCGATTGTGAGGCTCCACCTCAAAAATAGCGACTAAGGCGCAAAAAGCAGTTGGACGGATCTATTATCGTTACCAACAAACTTGTTATGGCTTGCTACCAAGAAGCTATTTTTGAGATGTAACGCATGATTGTTTGACTTCGCAAACATGCTGCCCGCTTAACAACATGGTCTTTGCTGTCTGAACAAAAAGCACCAACCGAAGTCGGTGCGGGATAGGTACATTACTACCTGAGCAATAGTATTGTAATCTAGCCTCCTTGTTTAAGCAACAAAATCCGGATTACCTCAAAATCCGCTGATAACGAGGAGGCTTTTACTATGAAGAGCAAAATCAGATAAAGAAATTATTCCCAACTTATTTTAAAGACCATAAGCGCAAATAGCTTAGGAGGTAATTAAAAATATGTCTTACTATAACGTGAGAAATAATTTCAAGGATATCTTTGGAGTATATTTTTTAGAATCGCTTTCTTTTGATGGCGATTATGACATGCCTTTGATTGGCAATTTCGATGACATTGCTCACATCGACTACATCGCATTGTATTCAAATGTAGCGGAATACAATAAAACCGACGACACATGCGTCGCTTTTTATCAATATGACCATGTGTTTGACGGTTTGCATGGATTATATAATTCGATCATTTATAGGAATGAAAGAAAACTAAGCGAATTCCGCGAAAGATTCGATGGCGTTAAATATATCATCGCTCCGGACTATTCTATATTCGGCGATTTTCCCAACGCTTTGCAAATATCGAACGTTTATAAATCCCGTCTCTGCGCCTGTTGGTTAGAAGCCAACACAAAGGCAAAAATAATACCAAATGTCAGATGGGGATTAGATTTTTCGTATGAGTATTGCTTCGACGGAATCATGAAAGGCTCCAACATCGCCATTGGCTTGCTGGGTCAAATTCAAAACAAGGAAAACAAGAGAATGTTTTTAGAAGGATTCAAAGAGGCAATCGATAAAATCGAGCCAAAATCAATATTGGTTTATGGCTTTGTCACCGAGAATAATTTTGACGAATATTTCTCTTACGCAATTTCAAAAGGAGTCGAGATTGTCGTTCCTCACTCGAAAATCGACAGATACAAGAAGGAGGACGCAATTTATGGGTCAAGGCAGTAAGTTCAGCAGCGCCCTTTCAACAATTGGTGGACGTTCCAATGTGATTACTGCCAAAGATATCGCTTCCGGTGACTCGCTTGCCAAATCCATCATCGAAGAAATGAAGCAAGAAAATATAAAATTCACAAAAAACGAAATCATATTCGTAGCAAAGCTATCTAACGGAAACAAAATCTTTTTAGAAAAGAACGCAGCTAATCACATCGTCAAAAGACACGCTCTTGATTTTGAAAAAGCGTTTGGCATAAAAAGCGACGAAATTCCAAATTTGTTACATGAGGTTATTTCGAAAGGCAAACTTGTTTCTAGCAACGTAAAGTCCGTTGATGGCAAAACTTATTTCAGTAATAAATATTATTATAAAGGCAATTATAGTATCGTTTGTGGTATAGCCGAAAACGGGTATATCGAAACGGCATATCCAAGAGGTAATAAATAAAATGGAAAAAGCAATTATTCAGGTTGGTCTAGAATTTATGTTTGGACCGATATTAAAAGATGACCAATTAGAAAAT
>CAVIYC010000036.1:0-4367 GCA_963647095.1 Oscillospiraceae bacterium
ATCTTGGATAGATTCGATTCGCCCATATTTGCTTCATTGGGAACCGCGATTATCGTTTCCTTCTTCGTTTTAGGGTGGATCTTATAATGAAGAAAGTCCTCCTTTTGGGGGCTTCCGGATCCATTGGAAGTCAGACTATCGACGTTATAAAAAAGAACAGAGATTCTTTTTCTTTAGTCGGAATAAGCGTCGGAAGTCGCGTTTTTGTTTTGGATGAAATCATATCTTCTTTTCCTGAATGCAAATACATTTGGGTCAAAAACGAGACGGATCTCGCTTATTTCAAAGAAAAATACCCGAAAATAAATTTCTATAGCAAAGAAGACGGCCTTTTGGAATTGATAGACGATTCCAAGGCCGATATGGTGGTCAATGCCTTGCTTGGCTTTGTGGGGTTGGCCCCTAGTTTGCATACATTAGAAAAAGGGAAGGCTTTATGTTTGGCCAACAAGGAATCTTTGGTTTGCGGCGGGGCGTTGATCAAGAAGGCCTTGAAAGAAAATCACGGAGCCTTATGGCCCATCGATTCGGAACACGTGGCCATCAAGAAGTGTTTGCATGAAGCCAAAGGAGAAATAGACAAAGTCATATTGACCGCGTCTGGCGGGCCTTTCTATTTCAAGGACGTGGATTTTTCGAAAGTCAAAAAAGAAGACGCCTTGAAGCATCCTTCTTGGAAGATGGGGGAAAAGATAACCATCGATTCTTCGACTTTGATGAACAAGGGCTTTGAGGTCATCGAAGCCGCGGAGCTATTTGGCTTTTCCATCGATGACATCGAAGTGGTCATCCATCCGGAATCTTACGTCCATTCGGGGCTCAAAATGAAAGACGGGACATATCTCCTTCAGGTGGGAAAACCCGATATGAGAGGGCCGATCGAATATGCCTTGAAAGAAGGCGATGTCTCGTATTCCGATGTCATTAAGGTCAATTCGTTAGATGAGTTGCCGTACACTTTTGAAGAATTTTCTTCAAAGAGGTTTCCGGCCATAGATTTATGCAAAAAAGCCTATAGGATGGGCGGGGGTGCTTTAACCATCGTAAATGCGGTGGATGAAGAAGTTGTCCGATTGTTTCTAGATAGCAAAGCCAATTATTTGGACATCGTATATTCCTGCCAATTGGCATTGGAGAGTATCTCCAATATAATTGAGCCATCTTTTATAGATTTGAAAGAGATGGACCTTAAAGCCCGAGAATGGGTTAAAAGGGAAAAGGAGGGAAAATGAGCCAAGCGTTAAACATAATTTTGACCATAATCCTCCTAATCGCCATTTTGGGCATATTGGTTTCCGCCCATGAAGCGGGACATTTCTTTTTCGCCAAGATCTTCGGCGTTTATTGCGGGGAATTCTCCATCGGATTCGGACCTAAGATCTTCTCCAAGAAAAGAAAGAAAGGCGAGACCACTTTCTCCTTGAGAGCCATACCGCTAGGCGGATACGTTTCGATGTATTCCGCGGACGCCCAAGAGAAAGAAGCCAAAAAGAACGGGGAAGATTACGTCGCTTCGGAAGACATCGGCCCCAATGAGATGACAGACGCGGATGGCAACGTCATACCTCTCGAACGTTCCTTGGAGAAAAAGCCCCTTTATCAAAGAATCATCATCATGTTGGCTGGCGTGGTGGTCAACTTCATCCTTTCGTTTGTCTTCTGCCTCATTTACGCGACCGCTTATCCCCAATATTTGACGGGATATAGATTCGCCACGGACGGCATAACTTTTAACGAGACCACGACCGGCATAATCACCAACGATTACGGAAAAGTGAGCTTGTTCTCCACTAGCGAAGGCCAAAATTACACGGTTGGCTTCATCGCTTCGTTCGATGAATCGCTAGGCTGGAAAGAAGGGTATGTCAACGTTTCCGCCATCGCTCAAAATAGCAGCGGCACGGTAGCCGGGTATATGATCGATAACCAAGCGGTCATCACTTCCGTCGGCCAGACCTACAAAGTGACGGCCTTGTATTATCCTCAGTCCGAAACCAAAGAAAACGATTTGTTCTCTTGTCTGACTTTCTATACCAACACGGACACGTTCATAACCGATTCGAATTTCAATGCATTGGGCGTCACCCAAATGCCGAACATGGAAGGGAAGAGCGTCTCTTTGCTTAACGGGGACACGATATCGATAAATGTCATTTCCATCCAATATGACGAAGAAAACGAAAAATACGAGAGAGTGAGCCATACCGTCACTTCGACTTATAACGACAAGGCGTGGGATTTCGCCTCGGTTAAGATAACCCCGACCGTCGTTCAGTCCACTTATGGCGAGAAACTCAAATACGGATGCGAGGAATGGGTTTCGTTCTTCCCGATGATCGGAAACGCCTTAAAGCAATTGTTCAGCTTCAATTTCGACAATATCGGCGGCGTGGTGGCCATGGGGGCGTCTATCTCTTCATTGACCAGCTACATGGGCGCCGGCAGGACTTTCTTCTTCTACGGCGGGCTCATATCCCTCAATTTGGCCATATTGAACCTATTGCCGTTCCCGGGATTGGATGGATGGCAGATAGTGGTGGCGATTGTGGAAAAAGTCGCCAAAAAGAAGATTCCTCCCAAAGTCAAGCAAACCATTTCGATGATCGGCATCGGCTTATTGATGGTCTTTGCGGTATTCATAATGATCAAGGACATAATTAGACTTGTATGAGCGTGAAAATGATTAGATTCCTAAATTCGATCGGCATTCAAAACACCGACGATTTCGACATGGATTTTTCATTGGCCAAGCTCGATCCCGAAAACCAATCCGTCTTCAAGATGATCATCAAAAAGGAAACCGGCTGGGATTATTTTTTGTGCGAGCAATTCATCCACGGGATCGAAAGCATCGAATATCCGTTTAGTTTAAGCTTGGAATATGGCTCGATAGATGAGGAAGGGGTAGAGAAATTCTTCGCCGATTGGTTGGTTAGCCAAGGCCTTGCTTTTTTTAATGTCGAAGCCAAAGCCAAAGACAACGTTTTGACCATCACTTATCAAAACAGCGATTATTCGGATTCCTTGAAAGACGCCGCCAAAGACTTGAACGAATTGTTCGAATACATCGGCTATCCTTATAAGGCAGTCGTAAAAGAAGTGCTGGACGAAGAAGAACTCACGAGAAGGGAAGAAGCCCGCAGGGTTCAAGAAGAATACCTCTCCGCCAAGAAAAGGGAAAAATATAGCCTCAAAGGCAATTATATGAAGCTTGATTGCATCGAAGAGGCGTTTTCCTTGGGGCCTCAGAATATCGCCATTGTCGGCGAAATCTTCAATTTGGACGCAAAAACGGTCAGAGGGGCGAAAATTAGGGCCACTTTCGGGGTGGGAGATGGCAAAGGAGCCATCAATTGCTCCGCTTTGGAAAACGATTCGACATTGGGCAGAAACGACCTCTTGGATTTGAAAAACGACATGCGCGTGTTGCTCAAAGGCCAAATGGGCTTTGACAAATTTTCCGGCGAAAGAAATTTGAGCGTGGATTATGTCGAAAAGCTCCCTCCGAGGGAACTTAGGACGGATAGCGAAGAAGAAAAGCGCGTCGAGCTTCACCTCCATTCCAAAATGTCGGCGATGGACGGCCTTGGAGAAGTGGAGAATTATTGCAAAGTCGCCAAATCCATGGGAATGAAGGCCATCGCTTTGACGGATCATGGCAATATACAAGCTTTCCCCGAACTTCAGAAATTCTCCGAGAAGAACGGCCTTAAGCCCATTTACGGCTGCGAATTCTATATGTTCGAGCCAAGGCAGAAATACGTTTTCAATCCTTGCGACAGGTTATTGAGCAACGCCCGTTATTGCATCTTCGACTTGGAAACCACTGGACTTTCTGCTGTTTTTGACCGCATTACCGAATTCGGCGGGGTCATAATGGAAAACGGCATGGTGGTCGACAGATTGGATATTTTGATCAATCCAAAGATGCATATCCCAGAGAAGATCCAAGCCAAGACCCACATCACCGATGAGATGGTCAAAGATTGCCCGACCATCGAAGAAGCGATGGATAGAATCGAGAAATTCATCGGAGACAACGTATTGGTTACCCACAACGCCTCATTCGACTTCTCTTTCGTTAACGAAGCGAGGCTCAGAATGGGCAAAGAGGCGCTCAAAAACCCGGTAATCGACACTTTGGCTTTGTCTCACTATTTGTTCCCTGAGCGCAAATATCACAACTTGGGGGCTTTGTCCTCCGCTTTGGGATTGGATACCTATAACGACGATGAAGCTCACCGTGCCGACTTCGACGCCGAGGCTTTGTCCGAAGCCTGGTCGGCCATCTTGTCTCGCTTGGATCCTTATCAGACTTTGAAACACGAAGATTTGATGAATCTTAGGTTTACGGAAGACAATTTCCC
>CAVIYC010000036.1:4426-7500 GCA_963647095.1 Oscillospiraceae bacterium
GACGGTTTCTTCGTTCTTCAAGAACATCCGCCCTCATCATATCTGCGTTTTGGCCAAGGACGAGCAAGGCTTGAAAGACCTTTATAGGCTCGTTTCTTTGTCCAATACCGAATATTTGGCCGACGTTCCAAAGATCCCAAAGCATATAATCGCCAAATACAGAGAACACCTTCTTTTGGGCTCCGCTTGCTGGAATGGCGAAGTTTTCGACACGGCCATGTATTCTGGCTACGAAAAATTGAAAGAAGTGATTTCCTATTACGATTACGTGGAAATCCAGCCCTTGGAAAATTATTCGTATTTGATTAACGTCGGGGATGTCACGAAAGAGCGTTTGCATCAAATGTTGGATTTGATTATAAAGGCCGCGGACGAAATGAAGGTAAAAATCGTCGCGACCGGAGACTGCCATTACGTCAATCCGGAAGACAAAATCGCCCGTGACGTATTCATCGGCACCAAAGCCATCGGCGGCGGTCGCCATCCTTTGAACCCGGCATTCAGAGAAAAGCTCCCGAAGTTCGAAAACCCCGATCAGCATTTCCGCTCAACCAAGGAGATGCTAGATTCATTTAGGGCTTGGCTGCCGGAAGAAAAAGCCAAAGAATACGTCGTTAGCAATTCCAATTGGGTGGCGGATCAAATAGAGGTGGTCAAGCCGATTAAGTCCGGGACTTTCACCCCGGACGCCAACCTCCCTGGATCGGATAAATTATTGAAGGAACTTTGCTATTCCAACCTCGAGAAATATTATGGGAAAAACCCGGATCCGAAGATCAAGGAACGCTTAGACAAAGAGCTTAACGGTATCAGCAACGGCGGATATTCCGTCATCTATTACATCGCCCACAAAATCATAAATAAGGCGGAATCCGATGGATATTTCGTCGGTTCGCGTGGTTCGGTTGGCTCTTCTTTCGTCGCCACGATGGCGGATATCACCGAAGTAAATCCCTTGGAACCGCATTACCTATGCCCTAAGTGCAAACACTTCGAATGGAACACAAATCCGAAGATTCTTTCAGGCTTTGATTTGGAAGATAAAAAATGCCCGGAATGCGGCGCGATGATGCAAGGAAACGGGCAAAACATCCCTTTCGAGACGTTCTTGGGATTCAATGCGGACAAGACCCCGGACATTGACTTGAACTTCCCTCCCGACTATCAGGCTTCGGCCCACGATTATACGAGAGAATTATTAGGCAGGGAGAACTGCTTTAGGGCCGGCACCATCCAAACGGTCGCCGACAAGAATGCTTTCGGTTACGTTAGGGGATATTTCGAAAGGCAAGGGGTTGATCCCAATACTTTGCCTACGGCCAAAATCGCCATGATCGCCAATATGTGCATGGGAGTAAAGAGAACGACCGGACAACATCCAGGCGGCATCGTCGTCATCCCGAAAGACATGTCGGTTTTCGACTTCACCCCATACCAATATCCGGCAGAAGACATAGGATCCGACTGGCTGACGACTCACTTCGATTTCAACTCCATGCACGACGAGGTTTTGAAATTGGACCTTTTGGGACAGTTGGAACCGATGATTCTAAGAAAGATGGCCCTAAGTTCGGGCGTGCCTTTCAAAACGATACCGATGAACGACAAAAAGGTCATTTCCTTGTTCTATTCCCCAAAAGCTTTGGGGCTTAAGACCAATCCGTTGAAGTTCCAAACCGGCACGATGGGGATTCCCGAATTCGGAACCTCATTCGTCCAAGGACTGTTAGTGGAAGCCAAACCCAGGACCTTCAACGACTTGTTGGCCATTTCGGGTCTGTCTCACGGAACCGACGTTTGGGCGTTCAACGCCCAAGACCTCATCAAGCAAGGCAAGGCCGACATTACCTCCGTTATCGGATGCCGTGACGATATCATGCGTTATTTGATTCAAATGGGCTGCGATAAGCTGGAATCTTTCAAGTTCATGGAAATCGTCCGTAAGAACAAAGGCCACGCCAACAGGGAAAAGATAGAAGAAAAGATACCTCTTTTGAGAGAACACGGGGTTCCTGAATGGTATTTGGAATCTTGCCGAAGAATCCAATACCTATTCCCTCGCGGACACGCTACGGCATATGTCATCAACGCGGTCAGAAACGCTTGGTACAAACTTTATAAGCCTTTGCATTATTACGCCGTCTTCCTTTCCGATCATATCGAGAAGTTTGACGTCAAGGCGATGGTGGATGGCTTGCCGGCCGTAATCGAAAGAGTCACTTCGTTGGAAGCCAGAACCAAAAACAGAGCCAATCCTTTATCGGAAAAAGAAAAGGAAATACTCAAAGGCTTGAACATCTGCGCGGAATTCTTGGATCGTGGATTCACCTTCCATAACATCGACTTGTATAAATCCGACGCCCATGACTTCGTGGTCGATGAGGAAAACGGCGCGTTGTATCCTCCGCTCGTGGTTATAGATGGCTTGGGCTTAAGCGCTGCCCAATCGGTGATAAAAGCCAGGAAAGACGGAGAATTCACCTCCAAAGAAGACCTTCATAAGAGAACGTCTTTGTCCGAAGCCAACATCGCAGATTTGGATGAAGTCGGCGCTTTGAACGGAATGGGCGACAGCGATCAATTGTCTCTCTTTGATTTCTTGTCTTAGCGGTGGTATATTTACCGGTGCGATTAATATCGCATCGGGACGTAGCACAGTCGGTAGTGCGCCTGGTTCGGGACCAGGAGGTCACGAGTTCGATTCTCGTCGTTCCGACCAAATCAAAAAGCAAGGTCTGGCACAAATCGTGTCAGACCTTTTTGTTAGTACATAATGGTTAGATAGGATTTATTTGAGGAGCGAAGAGGTCATATCGCCATAGAACAAAATTTGCCCGCCTTGGTTGGTAGTGCAGTTTCTTTCGGCTTTGTAGTATCCGACTATCTGCCCGGCAAAATTTCTAACGGTCTTGTTGCCGGAAAAATCCGAATCGATGTACCCGACGATTTCGCCTTTAAAGTTTCTTATTGTTTCTCTCATTGGCAAACCTCCTAATTATTTTTTAACATGATGTTATAAAATATCAACATGAATAAAATCCTTACCTATTATTCGGAAACGATAGATTTTGAGA
>CAVIYC010000037.1:0-1212 GCA_963647095.1 Oscillospiraceae bacterium
CGGGATTAAGCGCAGGCGCTGGACACGTATACAGCTCAGGAGCGTTTGTAGCTCACGATTATGTTCTTGATACCGATACTCAATATTATTTAGCCCAAAACTGGCGCAATGTCACATTCGATGGTCTTACTTTCACGGAGCAGGTAAACATTGACTCTAGCATGTCCGTAACATCCATGAATGGTGTCATATTTAAGAATTGCAAATTCGATATCGGAGATACAGAAACGGTTTCGGCTAATACAGCATTGCGTTTCTATAATGGATGCTTTGACTATCAGATGAAAAATCTCGTTGTCTATAATTGCGAGTTCAATGAATTCTATCAAGGCATTCTGACTTACAATATTTATGGCGTCAGCTCAATAAAGAATAAATTTACCTCAGCCAGCCATAACGCCATCGCAATTCAACAATCTGACTATCGCGAGGAATATCACTTAAGCCATGGCAATGTGATTATCAAGCAAAATAGCTTTGATCATATCAACGAGCGTTTAATCAAATTCGCCTATGTGTTGAGCGACACAAGAATCGTTATTGTGAATAATGTCAATACCAATCCTAAAGTCCTTGACGATGGCACTATTGAAGTTGCTAAGGCATCATCACTTGCCGATGGAATCGCTTACGATATTTACGGAAATGATTGGGGTGGAACCATGGCGGATGAAAATAATGGAGCGTTCTTAGATAGGTAATAATATCTAATCCATTCATTCAAAAGTGGCTTGCTTTCTAATAAAGCGGCCACTTTTTCTATTTAATTCAGAAAATGCAGCATAACGCTCCTTGTCGGCGTAGAAATCCTTGTTTTTGCTTTTCAAACCAAAGCAATGCTTGCTCCAATCAATTAAGGATTAAAAGGAAATTGCGATTAATTAAGAGTATCATCGATGTTGTTCCTACCGGTGGCAAATGGCTAGGATATAAAGGCTAAAAAGCGAGGTGGCGATATGACTATTGTATATTTCTCGGCGACCGGCAATTCGAAGTATGTGGCTACGAGACTCTCTGCTCAAGATGACAACCTCATATCCATATCAGATCTGATAAACGAAAATAGATTCGAATTGAAAGACGACGTAATTGGTATCGTTTCGCCAACGTATTCATGGGGCCTTCCCTCAATCGTGGCCGATTTTTTGAGCAAAGCGAAATTGGAGGCGAATTATGTCTTTTATATCGCGGCATATGGCACGACTACGGGAT
>CAVIYC010000037.1:1222-7157 GCA_963647095.1 Oscillospiraceae bacterium
GGTGGATACTTGGACCGTCATATTCGATTTGTCGGACAAAAACAAATTGGATAAGTGGACGAAAAACACCGAAAAGCAAATCGATGAGATCGCTATGATGATAAACGAAAGAAAAGTCGGAAACTTCATGCAAAGGAAAGTGCCCTTATTCGTCGGCGAGGTCGTATATAGCAATTACGAGAAAATGAGAAAAACGTCCCACTTTCACGTTGAGGATTGCTGTGTTGGCTGTGGCTTATGCGCAAAGAAATGCCCGGTTCAAGCAATAGAGATAAAAGAAAAGAGGCCCGTCTGGGTTAAAAGCCAATGCGCGATGTGCCTTGGCTGTCTGCATCGTTGCCCGAAGTTCGCCATACAATATGAAAGTAAGACCAAGAAGCACGGACAATATAGAAATCCGCACGTCAAAATTTAATTTGCGCGCATACATATAAAATGGAAAAAACATCGTTAAAATCGGGTGAATAGTTATTCACGCTTCTATTTTTAATATTCCATACATTTTGTAAACGCTTACAAATGATAATGTTTTTGTCATAACATTCGTTAGATAGAAAATATTGGTAACTAAGAAGGGATAAAAGAGTAGCGATTCTTTTAATCCCATACGGAAGACATTAGATCTCCGTAGAAAGGAAAACAATTTTCTATGAAGAAGAAAATCGCTTTGTTGCTAGCTGTTGCTGCAACTGCCGCCGGTGGCATTTTGACCTCCTGCGACGACACAACCAAATCCGAGGTTGAAAAAGTCATCGAAGAAGCGATGACCATGGATGCCAAAGACCTTTACAAGAAAGCCATGGATGAGCTCAACGGCAAGACCATGACCGGCATCGGCAACTCCTCCCGTGGCAAAACCGCCAAAGAATACTTCCTCAACTATTTGAAGGGCAAGGACGCCGATGGCAACGATTCCGCCGAAATCCAGGCCGCTTTCCCTTATTACGATGCCAACTTCAACGGTTCCATCGAATGGACTCAGCCGAAAGAAAACAGCATCTTCACGATGATCGACAGCGATGTCAGCGGCTCCAACCACTCCATCTCCATGACCCTCATTCAGGACGCCAACCAGATCGATGCCAAAGAAATCCAGACCGGCAACCTCTTGAATTACGTTCCGAAAGAATGGAAAGGCGACGACGACAACAAAGAACCGTTCGCCCTTCAATCCTTGAACAAAGTCTTCGAATTCAACAACCTAGACAACACCAAGACCTTCACCAACTGCTGGGACTTTGTCCGCGAAGGCGAAGCCCCGCTATTCATGAAACCGGCTTCCGAGCCTGTCGGCCGTAACTTCCTTATCATGCTTACCCAAGAGAAGTATTCCGACATCCTCAAGAACGCTTATGAAGCGATTGGCAATGCGACCGAAAAGGCCCGTATCGCCGAAACCGCCGATGGCCTTGCCACCAAAGCCGCCGATCTCGGCTTGAAGCACAGCTCCGCCAAATACGGCTTAGCCTACATCAAATTGTTCTTAACCCAATATGCCGAAAGAACCGATGACGGCCCTATCTGCAACGAACTCGTCATGAATTCCGCGGCTGGCTCCAGCGGCTTGCTCGTTTATTCCAAACTCCGCTCCGTCACCGAAACCGAAGAAGCTTCAAAGAAGAACATCACCATCGCGGCTTACCAAGATGGCTATAAAGGAATCGGTGGATATATGTACAAGCATTATCTCCAGGTTCTCAAGACCTCCCCGTTCCCTTGGACTTCCTGCGCTTTCATCCATTTCATGACTTGCACTTATGACGGATTCAAAGCTTGGGGCAAAGATATCGGTGGATATTGCTCCAACACCACCGACGGCATCAACCAGGATCACTCCAATGATGGCGGAACCGACTTCCCTTGCTTGAACGACAAAGGTTATGACTTCTGGACTGGCATTGGCGACGGAAAGGGCAACATGGTCATCGAAGATGGCGCTTATTGCTCCGAAAAAGACGTCACCGTCGGTACTTGGATGGATACCAGCTTCTAATCTTTCCATCATTTCTCAATCACGAAGGCCGCAGATATGATGCTGCGGCCTTCTTCCCTAGAAAGGAAACTCCATGTTTAATAGAAAAAACAAGAGTCCTAACTCTTCCGAAAAGAGGGAAAAGGTAGGGGCAACGGACAAAATAATGTCGCGCGTCGGCACTTGGATCTCCCGTCCCGAAAACGTAATCTTGCTCGTTTTGGGCGTTATTTTGTCTTTTGCGGTCCTTTATCCTCTATGGTCCATCATACAAGACTCGTTTACCGTTCACGCTGGCAAAGAGACCCAATTCGCCAAAGCTTTCGGCTATAACGTCGATGGGCTTTCCGTTTCCAACTGGGCGAATCTTTTAGGCGGCGACTATTCTACTAAGTATCTTTGGGTTCCGTTGGGGAATTCCCTCCTTCTTGGACTCGTCAGCTGCTTATTCGCTTTGCTTTTTGGCGGAATCGCCGCTTTCTTGGTCACCCGTACCAACCTCCCATGCAAAAAATGGATTTCGGCGATTTTCATCTTCCCTTATATCATGCCCCAATGGACTTTGGCGGTCGTTTGGAAGAACCTATTCTGGTCTGCCGAAGTAACCGGTGGGTCAAATGGCTTCTTTGCCTACATATTCACCAAAATGGGCATTGGCTGGCGTTTCCCGGCCTGGTGGTGCCAAGGGTTGTTCCCTTCGGCCATGGTCTTGGGAATCCATTACGCGGCCTTCGCTTATATTTTGATCGGCGGCATCTTCAAGAATATGGACGCTTCATTGGAAGAAGCGGCCACCATTTTGAATACTCCTAGATGGAAAATCGTCTTCCGCATCACGATCCCGATGATCGTCCCGGCGATTCTTTCCACCATCCTTTTGGTATTCTCCAGCGCCGTTGGCTCTTATCCGGTAGTCCACTATGTCGGAGGGAAGAACTTCAACGTTCTGGCGACGTCTTACATAGACTTGCGAGCCATTACCGGCCAAGGCTTTGCCTCGATTATTGGCATCATCATGCTCATAATCGGCTTCTTGATCCTGATCGTTAACCAATTGTCGCTATCTTCCAGAAAGCAATTCGTCACCGTTACCGGAAAATCGGCTCAGGCGACGAAGATCCAAATGAACAAAGTCGCGAAA
Organism: Oscillospiraceae bacterium; assembly: GCA_963647095.1. Lineage (GTDB taxonomy): Bacteria > Bacillota_I > Bacilli_A > RFN20 > CAG-826 > UBA4951. The sequence continues at coordinate 4,336 of CAVIYC010000037.1, forward strand.
TGGATTATCGCGATTCTCATGATAATACTGACGGCGGCGACTTCCATCTTGCCAGTAGTGTCCTTCGCCATAGAGACGTTCTTGTCCAATCCTGGCGATTATTCGTCTTGGACCACCAAGTGGTGGGTCTACCACGAAAACGGCGAAGTCGGAATGTATGGCAACTACGGCATCTTCTATAACAGCGCCATATGGAAATCGTTCGGCAACCAAGCAATCGTTGCCATTTGCTGCGCGGTCGTGGCCGGAACCCTTGGCTTCTTGGTGGGCTATTGCGTATCCAAAAAGAAGAAGAACGGATTCGCAAGGTACGTCAACGGCATTTCGTTCTTGCCGTATCTGATCCCGGCCGTCGCCTTCTCGGCGGCTTATCGCGCCTTCGGATTAAACGCTGGAATATCCGGCGCTTCTGGGGCGATGTTCTTGATGATCTTGTGCGGATCGGTCAAATACATACCGTTCGCCTCCCGTTCGTCTCTAAGCGCCATGATGCAGCTTTCTCCGGAAATCGAAGAAGCGGCCATCATCCAAGGCGCCCCTTGGAGAAAGAGGATGACCCATATCGTCATCCCTATCCAAAAGTCCGCGATCATATCCGGATACTTATTGCCGTTTATCACCGGCATGCGCGAATTGAACCTATTCATGTTCTTGGTCACCAACAACGATCAAATCGCGACCACTTCATTGTCTTATTACGACGAGATGGGGTTGTCGGCCTTCTCAAGCGCCATCAACTTATTGATCATCGTCTTCGTCTTGGTGGCCAATTTCGCCATCAACAAATTAACCGGTGCCTCGATTGATTCCGGCATCGGAGGAGGAAAGAGCAAACATGCCTAAAATCGTATTGGAACACGTCAACAAGAAATGGGGGAAATTCTATGGCGTCGATGATTTGAATTTGGAAATCCCCGACAATAGCTTCGTCACTTTGCTTGGTCCTTCCGGATGCGGCAAAACGACGACTTTGAGAATGATAGCGGGCTTGGAGACCCCGACTTCCGGACGCATCATGATCGGAGACGAAGTGGTCTTCGACTCCGAGACCGGCATCAACGTATCCCCGGCCAAACGCCATGTGGGCTTCTTATTCCAAAACTACGCCCTTTGGCCGAACATGACCGTTTACCAAAACATCACCTTCGGATTGAAGAACGTCAACGAGGAGATGGATGTCTATGATTGGGACTTGGTCAGCTATCGCGACTATTTGGCCGTTTTGTCCAAACCGGAGAAAGTCGTTTCCTTGATCAACGACTCCGCCGACAAGAATGGCAACATCAAAGACGATGCGGCGATCATCAAAATCACCGATTTCTTCGAAGTCAGCTATCCGACGGCCAAAAAAGCCTTCAAGCTCCTGAATAAAGGATACGATGCGACGAAGGTCGAGGCCGAAATAGCCAAGGTCAACGCCGAAGTTCAAAAGATCCTCGATAAGCACGCCGCAAAAGGCGAAAAGCTAGACGAAGGATATCGTTATTTGGACGAAAACGGAAACCCTATCCGCAAAGTCCGCCATTTATCTCCGGAAGAAATCGATTTGAAGCTTCGCGCTTCGGCTCGCACGTTGAAAATCACCCAATTCATGGATCGTTACCCAGCCGAACTTTCCGGTGGGCAGCAGCAGCGCGTGGCCATTGCCCGTACGTTGGCCCCAGGACCGAAAGTCCTCTTCATGGACGAGCCTTTGTCCAACTTGGACGCCAAGCTCCGTTTGGAAATGCGTTCCGAGTTGAAGCGCCTCCATATGGAAACCGGGGCGACCTTCGTTTACGTCACCCATGACCAATTGGAGGCCATGACCCTCGCTACCCGCATCTGCTTGATGAACAACGGCGTCTTGCAGCAATACGAGCCTCCAATCCGCACTTATCATTATCCCAACAACCTCTTCGTCGCCGACTTCATCGGCACCCCTGCCGTCAACTTGATTGAGGCGAGAGGCGAACAAAAGGGCAAATCCTTCAAGTTCAAGGTTTTCGGAGACAAGGAAGCGACTTTCACTCCGAGCGATCCCGACTTTGATTTGGCTGCCCGCCGCAAGGAAATCGAAGAGAACGTTAGGCCGATAAACGAAGACAAGGCGAACAAAGATGGGCCATTCCCATACAAGATCCCTCTCATCGTCCAACCGGTCGATGTCCCCGATAATCCCGTTATCGACGACAACGACTTCGTTCTCGGCGTCCGTTCGCAATATCTGACCATCAATATGGACGGAAAACTGGATGCGAAGGTTTATAGCGCCATGCCTACGGGCAAGGAAGCCACGATTCGCTTGGAAATTGGCAACTATTTGCTGACGGGCGACGAATTCGGCGCGGTGGACTATCCGATTGGAACGGACATCAAACTCGGGTTCCGTGGGAACCACATCATGTTATTCGATCGCAAATCACAGCAACTTCTTTGCTTAGGGACACTCACCATCGATTAATAAAAAACAAAGACCGTCGAAGCCGCGTAACAAATTAGGCCCATCGACGGTCTTTTTATGTCAAATCACAATGTTTGAAGCAAGGAAAATAGGCATAACCTCAGCTTTATATTGTGGTTTAATAATAAAGCGTGTGCCTGTAGCTCAGTTGGACAGAGCGCAAGCCTCCGAAGCTTGAGGCCGGTAGTTCGAATCTACTCAGGCACGCCATTTAATACAAATCGCCTTCTTCATAGAAATTAACAAGTTTAGTTCATTTGTTCTGCTGTCGATAATGGCTGTAAATTTCGACAATTTTGTTTTGCTGGATTTTGTGTTTTATCGCTTACGCTGATGAAGGGTGATAAGGGAATCAATGGATTCAAGATAATCCCCTAAA
>CAVIYC010000038.1:0-7152 GCA_963647095.1 Oscillospiraceae bacterium
GAAAAAGGGATAAGGAGGGAAGGATATGTATCGCTTCTTCTACAACCATCAAGCAACCGGGGACGTCTTGTTCTTGCTCTTAAAGCCGAATAAGAAAGCGACCCGCATCGAAAAGCACGACAAGCTGACCGCCATCTACGATGGGGAAGAGCTTATCGGAGTCAATTTCTTCGATATAGGGAAAACCATGAAAATCCACGCTTCGGGGATGATCGTGGACGTTCAAGAACCGATGTTGGAATGCGTCAATTCCCTGCTTTCGAACGCCTCTTTGCCCGAACTTCCGATAATGGACGATTCCGGCTACAAAGTCATGGAAATAACCGCCCTTGAGGAACATCCCTTGGACCAAAAAGCCCAAATCGTCACCTTAACAAACGGAAAAGAAACGTTCCACACCGTTTACAAGGATTCGACTTTGAAGGTCGGGGACAAGCTCGTCGTGGCCATGCCCGGATGCATCGCCTACGATGGGACCGAGATAGAAAAGACGGTGGAGAAAAACCTCCCCATAGAAGTCAGGATTTGCTCGGAGAAGGAACTAAAGATCTCTAAAGAAGACAAATGCGCCTTCAAGGCGAAAGAAGAAAAACTCGGCAGCGACTTTTTCTTGGGAGAATAAAATGGAACACGAAATCCATCTCAAAGAAAGCGGAAAGCAATCCCGCTTGACCAACAAGACCTTCAAATTCGACGAAAGGATCAAAGACGGCTATTATTCCGCCAACTATTTCATCAAATCAAGAAAGATTGCCAGCGAATATCTCTCCGGACATATCGTCAAATGCCAATGGTTCCAAAGAAGGGACAACGTCACTTTGTGCGGCATAGACGAATCAATCGCCATTTTGCATACCTTCGCCGCCCATCCGGAAGACTTATTGATCGAAGCCTTGAACGACGGGGATGTCATCTCCTATGGCGAGCCGGTCCTCAAAGTGACCGGAAGATACGAAGACTTCGGGTTCTTGGAATCCATCATCGACGGAATCTTGGCCAGGCGTTCCAGCGTGGCCACCAACGTTTCCGAAGTGGTCAAAGCCTTAAGGGGAACCAACTGCTTCTCGATGGCCGATAGGCAAGACGATTATCTCACCCAAAAGGGAGACGGATACGCCACATACGTCGCCGGCATAAAGAAATTCTCGACCGACGCCCAAGGCGAATGGGTCGATATCAAGGGAATGGGCACCATGCCCCACGCCCTTATCGCCTTAAGCGGCGGTTCCATCGAGAAAGCCGCGACATTGTATCATAAGACTTTCCCAAACGAAAAAGTAACGGCCCTAATCGATTACAACAACGACGTCGTCACCGATTCGCTCAAATTGGCCGCGGTATTGAAAGAGGACTTGGCGGCCGTGAGAGTCGACACCTCAAAATCGTTGATCGACCATTATTTCGATGACAAAGACACTTCCTCCTTCGATCCTCATGGCGTTTGCAAAGAGCTTATCTACGCCCTTAGGAAAGCCTTGGACGATAATGGCTTTAATTACGTCAAAATCATCGTTTCTTCCGGCTTTACCGCCGAAAAGATCGACCAATGGACTTTGGAAGGCGTCCCAGTGGATACTTATGGCGTCGGGACTTCGTTGGTCAACAACACCACGGTTGGCTTTACCGGAGACTTGGTCGAGTTGGATGGAAAGCCCCAAGCCAAAGAAGGCAGGAAAGACATCAAGAGCGATCGCCTCAAAGTCGTTCCATATCCGATAGTCAAATAAAGTAAGCGAAAAGCATCGCGGAAGAAAAGCGATGCTTTCTTTTTTCATAGTTTTCATTGATTTTCAGCCCTTTGAAGTTTATTCTCTTTTGTTCGAATGAAAGGGGTTTTATGAACAATCTCAAAGACAGGGTCACGATCTATCAGGTAGCGCAGGCCGCCAACGTTTCATTGGCCACGGTTTCCCGCGTCATCAACAAAAAGGGAAACGTCACGGAAGATACCAGAAAAAGGGTGGAGGAAACCATCCGCAAATTAGGCTATAAGCCATCGGCCTTGGCCCAAGCTTTGGCCACCAACAAATCCACGACCATCGGAATCATCATCCCTTCGGTCAATTACGTCTATATCTCCAACCTTTTGACGGGACTTACGGAAATCGCCAAAGATCTCGGCTTCATCGTCACTTTGTTCACCACCTCGCGTTCAAGGGAAGAAACCTTGAGCACCATTGAGAGAGTCATCACCTCCCACGTCGACGGAGCCATAATCTTCGACGACGAATTGGATTATAGGGATATCGAAACGATCAACTCCTATCACGTGCCGACCATCGTCATCAATTCCAGAATGACCGGAGAGCAAGCCGGATCGTTGGCCTTCAATTACGATGAGATAGTCAAAGGGTTGATCGAGAAATATTACGAGAACGGCTTCACGATCGCCCCGACCTTCCTGCACGTCCATAACGGCGGAAGATTGGTCACCAAATGCGAAAGGGCCTTCATCGATTATCACACGGCCAGGAATTTGCCGCACAACATCATCAACTGCGACGATTCCTACACCAGGACTTACGCGGATTTCTTGGAATATTTCAAAACCCACAAGGAAGGCTTCTTCATCGCCAATCGCGATTCCATAGCCGCGGCCATCCTTAACGCCGCGACGGAATCTGGCTTATCCATCCCCAACGACGTTCAGGTTCTTTCCATCGTAGGCGGCAAATACGCCCATATCGTAAGGCCTTATCTCTCCGCCATTTACATCAACATGAAGGAAGTAGGACGCCGCGCGATGTATATGCTCGACGATTTGATCAAAGGCCAATTGACCCAGAAGAGCTATACCTTCGAAGGCAAATACGAGAAGAGAGATTCCACTTTGTTCTAAAAAAGATTGCTTAAAAGCAATATTGTGCCAAAATACACAACCGAGGTAACAAAAGTATGAACAATATTATCGATGATTTGAATTATCGCGGATTGATTGAGCAATATTCCAACGAAGACGCGGTGAGGGAATTATTCTCCTCCCCCACTACCATTTATTGCGGCTTCGACCCCTCCGCCTCTTCGATGCATATCGGAAATTTCGTCATGATTTCTTTGCTCATGCGTTTGCAGCAAGCCGGGCATAAGATAATAGCCGTGGTCGGCGGGGCGACCGGAATGATCGGAGACCCTTCTGGAAAGAGCAAGGAAAGAAACCTCCAAACCAAGGAAACCTTGGCGGCCAATACCGCTTCCATCAAGGCCCAATTGGAGAAATTCTTGGATCTTTCCGACCCCGACAAAGGCTTGATCATCAACAACTACGATTGGTTGGGGAACATGAATATCCTCGACTTCCTACGCGATTATGGCAAATATTTCCCTATCGGATATATGCTTAGCAAGGAAATAGTCTCTTCCAGATTGGAAGCCGGCATATCCTTTGCGGAATTCACCTACCAAATCCTCCAAGCGGTGGACTTCTACCATTTGCACCATGCCGAGGGCGTTACCATCCAAATCGGCGGAAACGACCAGTGGGGCAATTTGACCGGCGGATTGGAATTGATCAGAAAGATCGATGGCAACGACGAGAAGGTCGAAGCCATGACTTGCAGATTGATTACCAGAAGCGATGGCAAGAAGTTCGGAAAATCCGAAAAGGGCGCTTTGTTCTTGAACCCCGAACTCACCTCCCCTTATCAGCTCTACCAGTTCTTCATGAACACGACCGACGAAGACGCCATCCGTTACATCAAAGTCTTCACCTTCTTGAAGCGCGACGAAATCGAAGACATCGCCAGAGAGCATATCGCCAACCCCGGCATGCGCATCGCCCAAAAGAGATTGGCTTACGAAGTCACGGCCTTGATTCATGGAAAAGAGGCGGCCGATGAAGCGGTCAATATGTCCAACGTCTTATTCACCGGCGACGTTTCTTCCTTAAGCGAATCCCAAATCGTCGATTTGCTCGGTTCCTTGGAAACCAAGATCGAAGAAGGCTTGTCCTTGGTCGATATATTGATTAAGGTCGGCGCGGCCCAATCCAAGACCCAAGCCAGAACCTTCATCTCCCAAAATTCCGTCTCCGTCAACGGAGAGAAAGTCACAAATGAGACCAAGGTCTATTCCAAAGCCGACGCGATGCATCAAAAATATCTGATTATCCGCAAAGGCAAAAAGAACTATTATCTCGCTTCCTTCTAATATAATAACAATCGTCATCTTGTGTGGTGGCGATTTTTTTATGTCCCAAAACGTAAGAAAAAAGCACCCCGAAGGATGCTTAGTTTCGCTACATGTTTCGAGATTACAACAAGCGGTTGTAGTATTCGATGATCTGAGCTTCGTTGATGTTCAACGCAAGTTCGTTTCTCTCCGGCAAGCGGGAGAAGGTTCCGGTGAATTTCTCGTTGTCGACGGTGACGTAAGCAGGGACGGCAGGCTTTCCTTCGACGGATTCCTTGACGACCTTCAACGGGCTGGTCTCGACGAATCCGATGACGTCTCCGACTTTGCAGAGATAGGAAGGGATGTCGACTTTCTTGCCGTTCACGGTAACGTGGCCATGGTTGACCAATTGGCGGGCTCCGGCGCGGGTGCGGGAGAATCCCATGCGATAGACGAGGTTGTCCAAACGGGATTCCAAGATGCGGAAGAAGGCCAAGCCGGTAACGGTGTTTTCTTTCTTGGCCAAGATGAAGAGGCGGCGGAACTGACGTTCGGAAACGCCATAGAGTTCGCGGAGCTTCTGCTTCTCGACGAGCTGCTGTCCGTATTCGGACGGTTTGCGCTTCCTGTCTTGACCATGCTGGCCAGGCCCATAGGCGCGCTTTTTCAATTCGTCGCCGGTCTCAGAGATGGAAAAACCAAGACGGCGGGATTGTTTCCAAGTGGATTTGGTGTATCTAGACATTATATGTCTCCTTTCTTTGCGCTTAGACAAAGTCCGGGGTAATCTCCATTTCCCGGGTGTCGCTCTTTTTCGGCCCTGTAGCATCGGGCTTACTTCGTTTAGTGAACGACGTCAGGCGGAAACGTGATGACCTGCTGCTCTATATAAGCGTGAATACTTTATGTATTCTTTGCCCTTTCGTCAAGTCAAAAGTGCTTTGAAAAAGAAATGTCTCTGCTTATATGCCTTCGCGTATGCGTGTGCTAAGATAATAACGCTATGAGAATTGCCCCTATGTTTTTGTTATCCACCATTTCCATCGTCTTTATCTCTTTGGGCTCCGTCCTTTTGTTGGTCGGCGTCTTTTTGGTTTTGTATTTCACGGTTTTCAGAAATGCCAAAACCGCCAAATTGGTAAGGGAAACGATTAAAAGATACGAAGGGGCCCGCTCGCTTTTATACGGCGACATCAACAAATACATCAAGCGTTTGGAACACATCGCCTCGATGAACCTTTCCTATTCCGAGGAATGCGCCTCCTTCAAAAGAAGGTACAACGACCTAAGGGACACCTCCGATCAGATGGCGGAGAACGCCTGCGATCAATTGGATGGCTTATTGGACGATAAGAAATACAACGAGATCCGACAGGAATTCAACGATTACAACCAGATAATCTCCGAATACATCAACATGGTGGAGAGGCTCCATGCTTCGCTGAAAGAGAAATTCCAAGAAGAGGAAGACACCAACGCCCTTTTGGTCGATTTGGGAAGCAAGCTCCGTTCCTTAAGACAAATATATATGAACGAGCAATCCGATTTGGCATTGCTGGCTAAGTCCTTCGACGCGGTTTTCAACAACATCGATTCTTGCTTCGACGAAGTGGTCAACGACATCGAATCCGCCAATTATTCCAAAGCCAATCGCATTTTGAGGGGAACCATCGATCCCGTCATTTCCGAAATGTCGAGGATAATCGTCAATCTCCCCAATATGTGCCTATCGGCCCAAAACGTCCTTCCGGACAGATTGTCTTCCTTGAAATACAGATACGAAGAGCTTTCCAACAAAGGCTATCCTTTGAAAGACATAATCCTCCCTCAGAAATTCAAGTCTTACGAGGATGAGATCAAAGACATGGTCGAAAGGCTAAAGAAGTTCGAAATAGATGGCTTGCAAGAAGAAATAGACGAGATGCTATCGTCTTTCGAGAAATACAACAAAGCTTTGGACAAGGAAGAAGGAGCCAACCAAACCTTCTTTTCCGAGCATGACGGAATTTACAAAGACCAGCAAACGATGGAAAACAGATGGGTCAACATCTGCCACGCCATCCCGGACATCAAACGCATATTCCTCCTATCCGAATCGGATGAGGCGATGATCGATGACATCAAAGCCCAAATAGACGTCTCCTCCGCCACCAAGAGGGCCTTGGACACCTATGAGCATTCGGCGAATAGGCAGCCATATACCGTCTTGGTCGAGAAGATGCATGAACTCAGGGATCAGACATCGTCCTGCTCTTCCAAAATAGACGAATTCCAAAACCATCTTTCCAAAATGAAAGAAGATGTGGAAAGAGCCAATTCCTCTTTGCCTTCGTATTGGTTGTCCATCAAGAGGGCCGAAGCGGAAATAAGACGCACCAACATCAAAGAAATGGAAGGCAAATACGCCTCATCCATCCAAACCGTCTTTGATTTGATCGACGGATTATACGAAAAGGTTTCCTCCGTCCCCATCGACGTAAACGCCGTTAATTCGATTCACGAAGAATTGCAGGATACCGCCGATTCTCTGTTTAAAGTCTTACAGCAAGACGAAAAATCCCTTGATGAAGCGGAGAACGCCATCGTCTTCAAAAACCGTTATAGGAATTATTTATCCAACGGGGAATTGCTTAAGCAAGCCGAAGGATTGTTCCTAAAAGGAGAATTCCAATCGGCCTCTGGCGTAGCCGCCTCAACCCAACAGCCGAACCTCATCTCCAACGACAATTGAATTTCATTATGATTTATTTGGATAACGCAGCGACAACCATGCCTTTTAAAGCCGTATTGGACAAATACAACGCGGTTTCCCTTTTGACATACGGAAATTCGTCTTCCAACCACATGTTTGGGCGTAAAGCCTTCCGAATCTTGGAAGAATCGAGGGATAGCATCCTAACTTTGACGGATTTGAAGAAAACCCACAATTTGCTATTCGCCTCGGGGGCGACCGAAGCCAACAACTTGGCCATCAAAGGCGTGGCTTTGCGTTATTCCAATCGCGGAAAGAGAATAATAACGACCTCATACGAGCATCCATCG
>CAVIYC010000039.1:0-4341 GCA_963647095.1 Oscillospiraceae bacterium
GGCACCATATATTATTGAGGCTTATGAGATTGATGAGTTTGGCACAAAATTCAAAGTGGACGTCTCTCTGTTGCCTGCCAGAGATTTTTTCTCTATCGAATGCATAAACAACGATCTGAATTTAGCCGATAGGAAAATTACATCGATAAGAGATATCAAATAGCAATTATTCCGTACCGATAAGAGTACACATTCCAATCATAAATCACACTTCAATATACGCCTGTAATAATAAAGGCATAACGCGAGGATTATTTTATGATATATGAATCAACTTTAAAATTTTGGGAGCCATTCTTCAGAGAGGTCAAAATGCGCGACGGTTGTCCCATAAAGGTTGTTTATGGATGCCCGGAAGGCAAAACGGATATTATTCATGACGATATAAGCAAAGCTGAGAACGTTTTGGTTTACGGCACGACGGGCAGCGGCAAATCAGTCTTTTTGAGCGTTTTCATCAAAGGGGCTTCCATGTTCAACACCGCTGAAGACGTAAGACTCGTTTTAGTCGATTCCAAAAAGGTGGAATTTAGTCAATACAAGAACGGTGAATTATTGCTTTGCCCGATTATTGACAATGGCGATGAATTGCTGATCAAGATTAATGAATTGATTGATGAGCGCAACAAAAGAAAAGAACTGATCGGTGATAGTGATTTTGAAACATCGAGAAGGCAAAATAACCAGCATTTTCCATATATTTTGCTTGTTATCGATGAATATGCGGATGTAGCGAACAAAGAATTGAATAAGGCTTTGTTGGAACTTATGAGAGATGGATTCAAATATGGGATCCATGTCGTTTTATCAACGCAAAGAATTAGCGGATGCGCAGCCGATGTCGGTTTCTTCAAATCTTTCAAAACGATTGTTTGCCAGTCCAATTATGATAAAAAAGAAACCCGCGCATTAATCGGGAATTATGTTGAACTGAATGGCGGCGGCGACTCTTTGGTTCTTCGTGACGGAGAGCTAACCAGAACCCAAGGACTTTACACTTCCTACAACGAAGACTTATCCGCGTAGTGCGATGAATACGTTGGATCGATGGAAATGTGGACAAACAGAAGAAAAAGAAAATTGGGTCAATACTGCTTCTCGAAAAAACAAGCGTTAGTTATATTCTCAGGGTGGTCGCTGCTATAAAAAGCCAGCGATTGAATATAAAAAATTGCCGTAATCGGCAATTTGTCATCGCATAGATAACGAATCAAAGGCCATCGATGGTTCTTTCAACGACTTCGTAACAATCCAATTCCTTCAAATCCCAATCCCTTTTGTGGATGGCGTTCAATTGGCTCAGATTATGGGACAAATGCCCTTTGCCATGCTTTTTGTCGCACATCGAATCGAATAAGACGAAAGAGACATGACGGTCATAAGCTTTTTTCCAATATGGAAGGAAAGCGGGGAAACGTTTTTCCAAATACGCCCTTTCGGTCGCGTAAACCGCAAGGCGATAATAAGCCCTATCCGTCCTTTTCTTTTTGGTATCGGCCTTGGGGTTATCCAACACATAACAATAATAAGGATAAGAAGAACGGTAGAAGCTTGAGGCGTTTAGGAACAAAGAAGTCATCAAAACGCAGTCCTCGAACATGTCGTTCTTTTCGGAAAACAACATCAAAGGAGAATCGAACAATTCCCTTTTGTAGGCCTTGTTCCAAAGGAAATGGGGCATCGAGCGATCTTTGTTCAATTTGCCCAAAGCCTCTTCTTTGGTCAAAACCTTTTCTTTGAAGCCTTGGGCGTAAGCCAATTTCTCTTTCCCGTTTTTGGAATAAAAATAAGGGAATATCGTTATATCCTTTCTTTCTTTCTTTATTTCGCTCATGAGATTCTCTATGGCTTTGTCGGAAGAATAATAATCGTCGTTGTCGATGAAGGTTATGTATTTTCCGGCGGAGTGCCTAACCCCTTCCAGGCGGCATAAGACCTTGGCTAGGTTGGGCTTATCCATCGTGATGGATCTGAAATGGGAATCTTTCTTCAACGCCTCGTCGCACAATTTCTTGCAAGCCTCTTCCGCGTCCAGGTTTATGGAAAGGATAATCTCGTAATCCTCTCCGCATTTTTGGGACAGCAAAGAATCAAGGCAACGTTTGAAGTATTTTTCCCCCGAATAGACGGGGATTATTATGCTCAGAAACGGATTTTTGCTCATAGCTTAAAGATTATATCTTAATTTTGCTTTATGTTGGCTCGCTTATTGTGTAAAATATGCACGTTTTCAGAAAGCGAGGTGAACAAGAATGATCGTAAAGACCGTCGTCCACGAAGGCGAATCTCTCGACGATGCGTTGCGCCGCTTTAAACGCAGCGTCAACAAATCCGGCATTCTCATGGAAGCCCGCAAACGCGAATTCTATCTCAAGACCGGCTTGAAACGCAAACGCAAGAGCGAGATGGCCCGCCGCAAGAAATGGTAAAACAATCCCGTGAAAACGGGATTTTTTATTGCCCACAGACACAAAGCCATTACCTTTTTCTGCCTTAAGACTTATGATGTTTGAAGTTTGGCGTATAGAAACAATCCAATTGCCAATTTATTTAAGGAGACGCGCGTATGGAGATTTTGAAACTAATCGAAGAAAGACACAGCGTTAGACAATACATATCGAAACCGATCGAGAAAGAAAAAAGAGACGTCATTGACTCTTTCATCAAGGAAATAAACGAAGAAAGCTCGGCGAAATTTTCCGTTTTCTACGACGAGCCCAAATGTTTCTCTTCGATTTTGGCCCATTATGGCAGATTCGAAAACGTGACCAACTACATCTGCGTGGTCGGCAAAAAGAAAGACCAAGTCGAAGCGGGATATTTGGGCGAGAGATTGGTTTTGAAATGCCAAGAATTGGGATTGAATACTTGTTGGGTGGCTTTAACCCACGGAAAGACCGAAGCCGTAATTGAAAAAGGAAACAAATTGCTCATCGTCATAGCGTTGGGATACGGAAAAACCAATGGCTTTGCCCATAAAAGCAAGGATTTGGGCTCATTGAGCAAAGCGGATGAAAAATGCGGGTGGTTTGAATTGGGAGTGAAAGCTGCGAGCCTGGCTCCTACCGCCATAAATCAGCAAAAGTTTTTCTTCGAGCTGAAGGGTGGCGTAGTCACTCTCAAAGATCTCGGCGGCCCTTATTCGAAAATAGACTTAGGCATCGTCAAATGCCATTTTGAATTAGCCAGCGGACATAAAGTCTCATAACGGAAATTCTGCCGTTGATTACAATTTGTCGATTAACCAATACATTTCATAAATACGGCGCAAACGATTTTTGGCGGAAAGATAGCAAAACATTTTAGGTAAAAACGCCTCGTTCCTTTCTAAAAGATATTAGGAGGGAAATATGTCTAAAATCTCCTATCAATTCGACGAGCATAGCTGCGCGTTATCTTCTTTGAGAACCTTATGTTATCTAAAAACCAAGAAAAGAGGCTGGAAGAACCTTTCTTTTTCCACTTCGCCGCCTTATTCCTTGAAGGATTTGGAAGAAAGGATGTCTTCTTTCGGCTTCGATCTGAGGTTTTACAAATCCGAAAAAGAGCAATTCTCCTATCCTTTTGACAAAGAAGGCCCGTTTTTGGCCTTATTGGACGAAAAAGAAGGGACCCATATGGTGGTGGTTACCGACATCAACAAGGACGAAGTCGCCTATTTGGATCCCATCTCCGGCCAAACGAACGTCAAAAGGGAGAAATTCCTTTCGCTATGGAACGGCTGTTGGGGAACGTTGGAACAATATCACGTCGTCAAACCGCCCAAAAAGCAAAGGATAATACCCATTTGGCAAAACGTATTGTCCGATTCTTTGCTGTTTCTTTCCGAAATCGCCTTGGGTTTTGCCTTCGCTTTCCTCGATAGAAGAAGGGAGAAGGCTTTTGATTCTTTTCTTGATGAAGCTGTTCGACAAGAAACATCTGAACGCCGTTTATAGTTCGGATTCCAAAAGGCTCAAATCCAATTACGAAAGATACAACGCTTTGAAAAAGAACCTATTCGCCGACACGGCCTCTTTGATGTCCCAAATCGGCTCCTCTATTTTAATCGCCGTAATAGTCGGGGCGAACAACCCTCCGTTCTTCCTTTCCTTGGGTGGTGTCCTTGCTTTATTATGCGGCGAAAAGCTCTTGTTCCATCGATATTTTTCCTTAAAGTCCGAGAGGATGCTAAAGGAAGAGAGAACACTATTTGAAAGCGATGAAGAGTCGGTCAAAAGGCAATTGCTGTTTTCGCTTTCTTCCGACGCGGACAAATATGGGAAGATGATGTTATTGGAAAAAGCCATAATCACCGTTTTCGTGATGATTTTCTCCTTGTTGCCCAGCTTATTGGCCAAC
>CAVIYC010000039.1:4351-7072 GCA_963647095.1 Oscillospiraceae bacterium
CGATTCATCCCTTAATTTCTATCTTTTCCATCTCTTCGCCTTGCTCCTTATCGAAAGAGGGGCCTCGGATGCTTTCTCTTATATCTTCAGCTACAAAGAAAGAGAGGTGAACGCCCTTTATTTCAAAGAATATATCGCCAAACATCGCCCTTAATGGCTTTAAGCCTAACTTTATGATAAAGTTAAGGCATGGAACTTGTTTTTTCTAACGCCTGCGATCCGAAGTTCGATCGGATGGAAAGCCGCTACCAAGAGATTTTGGAAGCGACCTTCAAACATTTGAACGTCAAAGAGAATTACGAAGTCGACGTCAGCTTCGTTGATGATGAAACCATTCATCAGATAAATAGGGATTATCGCGGAGTCGATAGGATAACGGACGTCATCTCCTTCGCCTTCAACGACGACAAAGACCCGGCCCATCAGATTTTGGGCGATGATATCGAAAAAATGCTGGGGGAAATATTGATATCCGTCCCCCAAGCCGAAAGGCAAGCCAAGGAAATAGGGAATACGCTTTATAGGGAACTGAGTTTCTTATTCACCCACGGATTGCTCCATTTGCTCGGCTACGACCATATGAAAAAAGAAGACGAGATCGCAATGTTCTCTCTGCAAGACAAGATTTTGGAGGAAGTTAGCAATGAACAAATCGACTTTGATTGAAATAGCGAAGGAAGCGAGAGCCCTATCCTATTCGCCCTATAGCCATTTCGCGGTGGGAGCCGCCGTGCTTTCCAGAGACGGAAGGATATTCAAAGGCGCCAACGTCGAGAATTCCTCCTATCCTTTGAGCTTATGCGCCGAAAGGAACGCCATCGCCAACGCGATGATGAACGGCGTCAAACCAGGAGACATGGTCTCCATGGCCATTATCGCCGACACGGACGATGTCTGCGCCCCGTGCGGAGCCTGCCGCCAAGTAATAAGCGAAATGTTGGACGAAAACGCCACTATTTACCTCTGCAATCTCAAAGGAGACATCAAAGAAACCAACGTCAAAGAGCTTTTGCCTTTCGCTTTCGGAAAGAAGGATTTGGATAAATGAAAAGCGGATTCGTCGCCATTTTGGGCCGCCCAAACGTCGGCAAATCGACCTTTTTAAACGCCATATTGTCCCATAAAGTGTCGATAGTCTCGCCAAAACCCCAAACCACCAGAGACAACATCATCGGGGTTTTGACCGAAAAGGACTATCAAATGGTTTTCATCGACACCCCGGGGCTATTCGAAGGAGAAGGGGCCTTGGACAAATTCATGAACAAGGAAGCCCGCTCTTCTTTGTCGGACGCCGATATCTGTCTGTTTATGATTTCGGCCGACAATTTCGCCGAAGACGATCCGGATTTCAAGACCTTGAAGCTTTTGAAACTCAATTGCCCTTTCATCATTTTGGTCAATAAAATCGATTTGGCCTCCGCTCCGAAGATGGAATCCCTTTTATCCAAATTGAGAGAAGAATTCCCTTCCAACGAGATAATCCAAATGTCGGCCTTGACCAACTTTGGCTTAAAGGACGTAAAAGACGCCATCGCCAAATATCTGCCGGAAGGACCTATGTATTACGAAGAAGGGACTTTGACCGATAAGAGCACTTCTTTCTTCATAAAAGAAACGATAAGGTACGAAATGCTCCATTTCCTTTCCGACGAAGTGCCCCATCAAGCCGCCGTTACCATCTCGAGCTTGGAAGAAAAGAACAAAGAGATATACTGCGAAGCCACCATTTGGGTGGAAAAAAAGAGCCAAATCGGCATAGTGGTCGGCAAAGGCGGGGACATGATAAAGAAAATTTCCATGACCGCCAGAAGGGAACTTGAGAAGAGGCTTCATAAGCACGTCGATTTGAGAATCGAAGTCCGCCAAGCCGCCGATTGGAGGCAAAAAGCCGATAGATTGAAGGCTTTTGGCTATAGCAAAGAAAAATAATGAGGGAAGAGCTCATCGAAAGAGAAGGATACGTACTCCGCGTCGTTCCTTATAAAGAAACGGATTTGATCGTCACCGCTTTAGACGAAGACGGGATGTTTTCCTTTTTGGCTCGAGGCGGAAACAAAATAAACGGGAAAAATGCGGCAGCCTGCCGCCTTTTGTCCTATTCGAGATTCTCTTTGCTAATTTTGGCCAACAAAGAAAGGCTCACTTTAAAAGAAAGCGAGCCGATCATCCCTTTGAAAGAAAAAGAGGACCTGACTTATATGAGCTTGGTTTTCTTCCTTTCGGAAATAAATTCCAAATTCCTAAGCGAAGAAGACGCGAAAGAAATTTTCCCGTATTTCGACAAGGCGATGAGAAAGATCGACGAAGGTTACCCGATACATTCCGCTTGCTTATTGTATTTTGCCAAGCTCATAACAATCATGGGCTACGGCCTAGAAGTCGATAGTTGCGTCATCTCCGGAAAAAAGACTGATATTATCGGAATAAATTACGTGGAAGGCGGATTCGTCTCCAAAGGATACGAGAATTCCAACACGGTTTTGCTAAGCTCTAGATCGTTAAAGATTTTAAGGTACGCTTTCATTTATCCGTTAAGCGATTTCGGACGCGTTTCATTCGAAAAAGAAGAATCCATTTCGCTTATCCTTCAGCTATCCCGTTATCTTGAAAGCATGACCGGCGTGAAACTCAAGTCAACATCTATGTTGGAGCAATGCTGACTTCACTTATATAGGTTTGACAACATATCAGAAACCATTAGAATATTCTCAGTCCAAAATG
>CAVIYC010000040.1:0-7016 GCA_963647095.1 Oscillospiraceae bacterium
TTGGACGAAAACACCGTTTTGACTTTGGAAACCAAAATCAAATACGAAGGCTATATCAAGAAAGCTTTGTCTGACGCGGAAAGAACCAGAAAGATGGAATTCGCCAAACTCCCCGCCGACATCGATTATCAAAGACTCGATGGGTTAAGATTGGAAGCCAGACAGAAACTAAACATGGTAAAACCGACGACGATTGGCCAAGCTTCTAGGATATCGGGCGTCAATCCCGCCGACATTTCGGCTTTGATATTGATATTGAAAAAGGAGAGGCTCTTATGACTTACGAAGAACTTTTGAGCGCTTATGCCCCTTTGGGAATATTAAACGAAGATAAGTTGGACAAATTGAAGAAATACGCGTCCTTGCTCCTTGAGGCCAACTCCAAATTCAATCTCACGGCCATAAAAGATCCTGACGAAGTCGTCGAAAAGCATTTCTATGATTGCCTGCTTCCTTTAAAGCGATTCGATTTGAAAAACAAAAAGATATTGGATGTCGGAAGCGGTGGCGGTTTTCCTGGGCTGGTTTTGGCCATCGCTTTGCCGGAAAGCCAATTCACTTTGTTGGACGCCACGGCCAAAAAGTGCGCCTTCCTACAAGAAACGGCCAAGGCTTTGGGTTTAAATAACGTCCATGTCGTCAATGTTAGGGCCGAAGATTTTTCAATGCGCAACTGCTTTGATATAGTCACTGCCCGTGCGGTTGCCTCGATGCAGAAGCTTTTGGAGATAACTTCCCCCTTTGCCAAAATAAACGGAAACGTCCTTTTGCTTAAATCCTTAAAGGGCGAAGAGGAACTGAAAGACAGCCAAAACGCTTTGAAAACACTTAAGTTGAAGCTCATCGATTGCCAGAAGGAAACGATGCCAAACGGAGAAGAAAGATTGAACTTCCTGTTCGTTAAGATAATGGACGCCGGCAAAAAATACCCACGCATGTGGAAAGATATAATGGCTAAGCCTCTATAAGCCCTTTACAAAGGAAAGAATGGGATTAGAATAATCTCGCTTCAGGGAGACGCGAAAGTCGTCGACTGGCGGTAAAGTCCGCGAGCCTAATAGGCACGAACTGGTGAGATTCCAGTACCAACGGTAAAGTCCGGATGGAAGAAGCAAGGCCCTTTCCTTTGACATAAAAGAAAGGCTAGCTCCCCCTGCGGCAAGGGGGTATTTTTTATGAATTGGCAAATATACGTTGCCGTCATCGGATTCTTCTTGCTTGCGTTGATCGCCGCTTTGTTGATTGGCAAGAAGACCGGAGGAAAAAAGAAAACCACGGTGAGGATGTGCGCCAGAATAGCGGTTTTCGGAGCTTTGTCGGCCATCCTTTACGTCATTCCGGTATTTCAGATCCATTTGCCGTTTTTCCCAAGTTTCTTGGCCATCCATTTCGATGAGATTCCGACCTTTATCGCCGGTTTCGCTTATGGCCCTTGGGCGGCGGTTGGCGTAATTCTCATCAAAACGATCATCAAAATGCCGTTCACTTCGACTTTGGTGGTTGGCGAATTGGCGGATTTGCTATTCTCTTTGGCTTTCGTCTTGCCGACTGTCCTTATTTATAAGAAGTGGCGCAACTTAAAAGGCGTTGCGGTGGGCTTTGCCGTTGGGACTGTTGTCCAGCTTATCGTCTCGGTGGTCATGAATATCTACGTCATGTTGCCGTTCTATATGTTCGTGATGGGTTTCCCCGAGGGAGCCTTATTGAGTTTATGCCAGGCCGCGAACCCGAAGATCACTTCATTGGGTTGGCCATATGGCATATATGCCGTTTTGCCGCTAAACGCCATGAAGGACGCAATCGTCATCGTGGTGACCTTCATCATCTATCGTTACATCCACGTGTTATTGAGGTTTGAGAAGGATTGAAAACAAAAAGTCTCGCTGCAGCGAGACTTTTCATTAATCGTTTAGGATTATTCGACGGTGATAGCGGAAACCGGGCAGTTGGCAGCGGCTTCGTCGGCAGAGGCGCCGGCATCGACACCTTCGATCGCGACAGCCTTGCCATCATCTCCGAATTCGAAAACGTCAGGGGCGCTTCCGACGCAGAGACCGCATCCGATGCAAGCATCATTGTTAACAGTAGCTTTTGGCATTGTTGGATCCTCCAAAATAAGTAGCCACAATTATAGGGTCATGAAATGATTTCTTCAATCAAATCTCATATTGGTTGTCATTCATGAATGAATGTAGCGTCATATTAATGTAAAATACGAGTTATGCAAACCAGGATAGAACGTTACGAGAAATACAGAACCCGCATCGCCACTTCCCCGGAATGGACTTTCGCTTTGTCCAAAAAACGAGCTTCGAAACATTCCGCCGACGAAAAGGCTTATGTTGGCAAGACTCTAAGCTCCAACGCTCTAACTTTGGATAAGCAAACCAAAAAGAAACACGTCGTCGGTTATGAGAAATACAAGCAACAGAAGCAAACGCTGAGCATCATGAAGTTCACTTTGTTCGCGGTCGCTTTGATATTCATGATCGTCTTTTACGTTTTGTGGGTGAGGTAATTTTTATGGAACATATCGCAATAGCAATAGACGGGCCGGCAGCGGCCGGCAAATCAACGGTGGCCAAGGCCGTGGCTTCCATTTTGGGATTCACTTACATCGACACCGGGGCGATGTACCGCGCCGTTACGTATGCCGTGATAAAAGCGGGGTTGGATCCCCAAAACGAGAACCAAGCCATCAAGGTTTTAAGCGATCTTTCCATCGAACTGAAACCGGACGGAACGGTATTATGCAATGGGGACGACGTCACCAAAGAGATCAGGCTTCCGCTCGTTTCTGGGCAAGTCAGCTATATCGCCGCCATGAAGCCAGTCCGTTTGGCTTTGATCGAAATGCAACGCAAGATGGCCGAATCCAAATCGGTGGTGATGGACGGAAGGGACATCGGGACTTATGTGTTGCCCAATGCCCAAGTCAAGATTTTCCAAATCGCTTCCGTGGAAACCAGAGCCGTGAGACGCTATGAAGAAAATTTGGAAAAAGGCATTCACTGCACCCTCAAGAGCGTCGAAGAAGAGCTTCGTTTGAGGGACAAAATCGATTCGGGACGCGAGTTCGATCCACTTAAGCCCGCGACCGATTCGGTGTTGTTGGACACCTCTTGCCTGACCATAAAAGAATCCATAGACGCCATATTGGACATAATCGAAAAGAAGACGGGAGTCAAAGCCTGATGCAATTGGGAACTTTAGCGATAGTCGGCGCGCCAAGCGCCGGCAAAAGCACCGTATTCAACCGCATAGTCGGCGAAAGAAAAGCCATAGTCGAACCAACCAGAGGCGTCACCAGGGACAGGCTATATGGCAAAGGAGAATGGCTGACCAAAGAATTCACCGTCATCGATACGGGCGGAATCCAAATCAAGGACGCGCCATTCCAAGAAGAAATACGCGCTCAAGTTGACATCGCCATCGAGCAGGCGGACGTCATCCTTTTCTTGGTGGACGGGAAGCTTGGCTGCTCGCAAGACGACAAATTCATCGCCCGCTTGCTTCAAAAGAGCAACAAACCCGTCATTTTGGCGGCCAACAAAATCGATTCGATACAAGAAATCGGCGACATGAGCGAATTCTATCGCTTGGGAATGGGTGAGCCATTGGCCGTTTCCGGGGCGCACGGCATCGGCATCGGCGACTTATTGGACAAGGTCGTTAACCTCTTGCCGGAAAAAGACGAGAATATATACGAAAACGCCATACCTTTCTGCTTGATTGGGCGCCCGAATGTCGGGAAATCCTCATTGAGCAACAAATTGTTGAACAACGACAGAACCATCGTTTCCAACATCGCCGGGACCACCAGGGATTCCATCGACTCTCCGTTTAGATTCAACGATCAGAATTACGTCGTCATCGATACGGCCGGATTGGTCAAACGCGGAAAGATTTACGAGGCCATAGACAAATACGCGGCCTTAAGGGCTTTAGCGGCCATAGACAGATCCAAAGTCGCCGTTTTGGTGATTGACGGTGAAGCGGGCATAACCGAGCAAGACAAACACGTCGTCGGATACGCCATCGAAGCCAAGAAAGCCATCGTCATAGTCGTCAACAAATGGGATATTGCCAAAGGCGAGAAAGACGCCGAGGAATTCATCAAAGACATAAGGAAAGAATTCAAATTCTTGGATTATGCGCCAATCCTTTTCGTTTCAGCCAAAACCGGACATAACGTCGAAAGGATATTGCCGGCCATCCAAAAGGCTTACGAAGGATACAATCGCCGCATCCCAACCAATGTGCTAAACGAAATCATCATGGATGCCCAAGCCATGAATCCGACCCCGTTGTTCAATCATGGGCGCTTGAAGATCGTTTACGCTTCGCAAATAGACGTTTGCCCGCCTAAATTCGTTTTTTTCTGCAACGACCCGAAATTCGTCCATTTCAGCTATACGCGCTATCTATTGAATAGGCTTAGGGAAACGTTCGACTTCGAAGGCTCCCCAATCGACATAGTTTATAGGCAAAGGAAATAGCTTATTCAAAAAAGCAAAAAGGTTTTGCTTGTAGCTTTTCCGTTGAGACGCAAAAAAAACGCATCGCGGTTAGCGGTGCGTTTTGAGTTTAGAACAACTTATTCAACGGAATTGATGAGGTTCTTGGCTTCCGGAAGCTTGATCTTGCTGGCGGTATATTTGATATCCTGGTCGTATTGGAAGACCATGTCGACATCTACGTCTTTGACGAGGTTTGCAGTGCCTTTATAAGCTCTTGCAAAGCGAGTCATATTGTAATTATCGTAAGCGAGCTCCTCTTTGAGGCTGGCGGAAAGATGCTTCACGCAGTCTGTAATAGCCTCGGTCCATGCCGCATTATCTGCATCGGTTTTGGCGGTGTAAGCCAAGCTAGCGTTTCCAGAGCCAGAAGAGCGAAGCTCTAAGCTATCTTTGTCTGCAGTATAGTCGCCAGAGAATTTGCCCATGCTGATATATTGGGTTTTGGCGCCGCTCATAAAATCATAATAAGATTCGAAGTAAGAGCTTGCCGGGTAGGCAAACGCGCAGGCAGAAATATTGGTGTCAGCGGCGGCAGAGCCGAAATGATCGACGGTGTGGTCGCCTTTCCTGTCCAATTGTTTTTCAAAGGCATCTACGCAGGGGTTGACTAGTTCTTCGATGAAATATGAATCTGGTTTAGCCTTGTATTCGGCTATTTCTTCAGTGGTGACGGAGTGCCACATCGATCTGTATTCAGTGCCTTCCCTGGCAACGGTATAAGCTTTTCCTTCGCTTTCGTTGACCCAGAACCAGAATTCGTTTTCGTAGGTATAATTGACGTCGATGCTGTGCGCGTCGATTTTGTCATCATCGCCCCCGCGTTCGTGAGTGCGGAGCGATTTGCCGTATACGTTAAAATTGTCGTAGTCGATCACCCAAGTCGTATCGATGATTTTATTGCTGGCCGCGCCATCGGAATAATCGAATGTTTCGACGGATTTGGCCGTAAAAGTCATCTTGCTAGGGGCTACATAGCCACTCTCGCCATCAATGTGCATATTGCTGATTTCATCGGCTCTGGTTTTCCAAACTTCGGCGCTGACGATCGGGGCTTTCTTGTTGCCTCCAAGGCCCAAGCCCAAGCCTAAGCCCAAAATCAAAGCGACGATAACGCCGCCGCAGATGGCGCCGCCGATGATGCACTTTTTCTTTCCGTGCTTTTCGACGAATTGATTGATGATGACTTTCACATCTTTCTTTTCTTTTTTCTCTTCGTTAACGGATTCGGACGTCTCGTTAACTACTTCTTTCTTTTCTTCTTCCATTTTTTTGTGTCCTTTCACACGGCACTATTATACGGATGTAGTTTTTAACTACAACCAAAACATTTTTTGGATGGATTAGAGATTGGTTGGTTCAATTTCTCACCTTTCATTCAAAGAGAACCAAAATAAATTGTTGCCTGTTTTTTTGAGTATCTCGCGTTTTCGGATTCTCTAGTTTTCATCAAACTTTTTTGTTTTCGCTTGAAATTGGTATTTAATGTGATAAATTGAATCCACTAATCAAATAAGGAGTGCATTCCAATGAACAAAACAGATTTGATTCTCGCTGTGGCCGAAAAAGCCGAAGTTTCCAAAAAGGAAGCCGAAGACGTCATCGAGGCCGCTCTTGCCATCGTTGAGGCCGCTTTGATCAAAGGCGACGCCGTCAAGATTTCCGGATTCGGCGTTTTCACCAAGAAGACCCGCGCCGCCAGAGAAGGAACCAACCCTTCCAACCAAGAGAAGATCGTCATCCCCGCTTCCGCTACCGTCAATTTGAAGGTTTC
The DNA here is from genome assembly GCA_963647095.1 of Oscillospiraceae bacterium. Classification (GTDB taxonomy): domain Bacteria; phylum Bacillota_I; class Bacilli_A; order RFN20; family CAG-826; genus UBA4951. The sequence continues at coordinate 6,292 of CAVIYC010000040.1, forward strand.
CAAATCCCTCAAAGACAAGCTCAACGGCTAATTCAACAAAAGATGATCAAAAACCAGGGAACGTTCTTCCTTGGTTTTTTTCTTTTGCTACAATATCTCCATGATGAAAGACGAGATCTTCGACGAACTAAAGAAAAGGTTTTCCGCCAAAGGCAAAAGATTGTATTTGGTGGGAGGCTCGGTCAGAGACCTTCTTTTGAATAGGCATTACGTCGATCACGATATGGTCACGGACGCCACGCCCGAAGAGATGAAAGAAATAGTGCCGGAGGGCAATTACGTCTTTGCTAAGTATGGTTCGGTGAGATTGAAGATAAACAACGAAGAAGTGGACATAACCACCTTGAGGGAAGAAGGGGAATACGACGATTCGAGGCACCCTTCCTACATCAAATTCATCAAAGACATAGAAAGGGATTCGAAAAGAAGGGATTTCACCATCAACGCCCTTTATCTCGACGAAGATTACAATCTATATGATTTTCATTCCGGCAAAGAAGATTTGGAAAACAAAATCATACGTTTTATCGGAGATCCCATAACGAGAATAAAGGAAGACCCATTGAGGATATTGAGGGCGGAGAGATTCGCCTTGACGCTGGGATTCAATATCGAAGAAGAGACGAAAAAAGCATTAGATTCCGAAAAAGATTTGCTAACTTTGTTAAAAAAGCAAAAGATAGACGAAGAATTGAGGAAGGCGAAGGAGAAAACGATATGAATGG
>CAVIYC010000041.1:0-6999 GCA_963647095.1 Oscillospiraceae bacterium
CCGCTATGTCTCCCAAGAGTTTTCTTATTGGCTCAAAGATACCTTGGTATCCCCGGCCAGATTCGAGAAAGCCATCAAGCATTTCATAACCGCTTCCAGCAAAAACGTTTTGCCGGGACTAATCAAAAGCATTTATGAAGAAAGGAACAAAAAATGATAGGAAACTTCACTTTTTGCTCGCCGACCAAAATAATCTACGGGCGTGACAAGGAAAAAGAAGTAGGCTCTTTAGCCAAATCATACGGCTTTAAGAAAGCCTTGCTAATTTACGGCGGAAGCCACGCTTTGAAGTCTGGCTTGATCGATAAAGTCAGAGATTCGCTAAAAGAATCCAATATAGAATTCGTCGAGCTTCCCGGAGTTCAGCCAAACCCCAAAAAGGAATTGGTCGAAGTCGGAAAGAAATTGGTTTTGGATAACGGATGCGATTTCCTTTTGGCGGTTGGAGGAGGTTCCTCAATAGACACCGCCAAATCCATAGCTGTGAACGTTTATTATGACGGAGACGTGATGGATTTCAATTTAGGCAAAGCCAAACCGAATAAAGCCATGCCGATAGGCGTTATTTTAACCATCGCCGCGGCAGGTTCGGAATTAAGCGATTCTTGCGTCATTTCCGACGAATCGAAGCAAATAAAATCCGGTTTCCACGACGATATAGTGAGACCTTTGTTCGCCATAGAGAATCCCGAACTAACCTTTACTTGCCCCAAATATCAGACCGGGGCTGGCATCATCGATATGATGAGCCACTCTTTGGAAAGATACATGTGCCCGTCAAGCGATCTCCAATATTGCGATAGCTTGGCCTTGTCGGTGATCAAATCCATCATGGAAGCCGGCAGAGCCGTCAATAAGAACCCTTCCGATTACGACGCCAGAGGGGCCTTGATGGTTTTGTCCGGCCTGGCCCATAACGGACTGACTTCATTGGATAAGAAAACCTCGATGGTCGTTCATGGGGCGGAACACGCCTTATCGGCCTTCGATCCGAAGATAACGCACGGAGCCGGAATCGGCGTTTGCTATCTCGGCTGGGCTAAGGCATTCAAAAAGGAAATGGCCTTCAAATTGGCCGAATCAGGCCGTTACCTATTCTCTTTCGAAGAAAAAGACGATATGAAGGCCGCTGAAAAACACATCGAATCGATGGAAGCCTTCTTTAAAGAGCTTGGCATGCCAACCACCCTCTCTGAATTGGGGATAAAAGAAAAAAACATTGAAACGTTGGCCAATATCGCTACTAATAATGGCGCCAAGAAAATAGGTTTGGCCCCGATGCCGTTGGACAAAGATAACGTTATCGAGCTATATAAACATTGTTTATAAAGGAGAATGATTCATGAAAAAGAATGATACTCTCGGATATTTGGTTTACGTGATAATGATCGCCTTGGCGGCGGTTATCGGCGTGGTGGTGGTCCGTCCGGACTTTATTAAGGGCGATTTCAACCTCCATCCCGTAGTCATAAGCCTTTTTAGCATCATCGGATCCGCCTTGATTTCGGCTTTGTTCTTGGAACTTGGCCACTTAATCGGCGCGAAAGCCGGCAAATACAAGGTCGTGAAATGGATTGTCTTCGGCCTCGGATTCGAAGTCAAAGAAGATGGCAAAAAGCATTTCGTCTTCGCTAATTTCGACGGATTGACGGGCGAGACTTACGCCATTCCGATGGACAATGAAAAGAGCAACCCCAGAAAAATGATTTGGTTGGGTTTGCTCGGATTGTTCCTCGAAATCATCATAGCGGTGGTCTTCGTGGTGGTCGGATCGGTCAACACCAAGACTTTGTTCTGGATGAAAATCGTTGGAGAAATATCCTTGACCATCGGAGTCATGATTCTCCTTTACGACATCTTCCCCGCCGCGCTCGATAGCAAAAACGACGGCTATTTGATGATGATCCTAAACACCAAAACGAATAGGGAAGCCTATAATTTCATGGTCACTTCCAATTATTTGACCTCAATTGGCAAAGAAGCACCCGAAATCAAAGTCTATGACGACGTGACGGATTTCACCTCCGCGGTAAACGACGTCACGATGTATAAATATCTAGGCGAGAAAGACTACCCAAAGGTCATCGAGATATCGGAAAAAACCATCGCTTCGAAAAAGAAAGTCTCCGCTCAGGTTTATGCCAACGCCGTGGCCCAAAAGCTCTCGGCCGTCATCTTGAGCAAACCTCTCGAAGAAGCGAAAGAATATTTCATCGATATGTCCATGGACGACAAAAAGAAGATATCTCAGCTCAATTCCATCCAAACCGTCCGCGCTTATATCTTGGCCAACGGCGTCATCGAAGAATCCGAATCCGAAACCAGAGCCGGATTGGACAACGTCCAAGGCAAGTTCCGCAAAGTCCCGAAAGAATACAAAGATATCGAAAAGAAGGCTTTGATCGACGCCATGGAATTCGTCAAAGACCATCACCCGCACTGGGACTTCTCCGATTATTCTTTCTGGAAGGACGTCCATCCCGAAGTTAACGAGGAAGAAAACAAAGAATCGGAAACCAATGATAGCCAAAAAGACGAATAAACCCTATGGGTTATTTGCCGAATGTGCTTGTAAATGAAGATAAAATACGTAAAATAACGCAGTAACTCTCTTTGCGATGGATTGTCGCAAGGCGAAAGGAGTAAAGAAATGAAAGAAAATATCCACCCTGCCTACCAAAAGTGCACCGTCACCTGCACTTCTTGCGGAGCCACCTTCGAAACCGGATCCACTTTGAAGGAAATCAAAGTCGATACCTGCAGCAACTGCCACCCGTTCTATACCGGCAAGCAGCGCTTCGTCCAGCAAGATGGCCGCATCGCCAAATTCAACAAGAAATTGGCCAAAGCCGGCAAATAAGGAACCAAATAAACAGATAATCCCCCTTTGTGGGGGATTTTTGTTCTTTTCTTGTCTATAATCTATTAATCGTCCGGAGGTTACCATGAGCAAGAAATTTTATATAACCACCCCAATCTATTACCCTAGCGCCCGCCCTCATTTGGGACACGCTTATTGCACCACCATGTGCGACATCATCGCCAGAGGCAAGAGGCTTCGCGGTTTCGAAACTTTCTTTTTGACTGGCTTAGACGAACATGGCGAAAAGATAGAAAAGAACGCTTTGGCCGCCGGGGTGACCCCTCAGGAATTCGTCGATAAGGTCGCCGTCACCTTCAAAAACCTCTGGAATACGATGAAGATTTCCAATGACGACTTCATCCGCACGACCGACCCCCGTCATTATCAGACCGTCCAAAAGATATTCTCCGAGATGCTTGCCAAGGGAGACATCTATCTCTCTTCTTATACCGGCTGGTATTGCGTCCATGAGGAATCTTATTGGACCGAGACCCAAGTCGGGGAAGAACATCTCTGCCCCGAATGCCACCGTCCGGTCGAAAAGAAGGACGAACCGGCTTATTTCTATAGCTGCTCAAAGCACGTCGATAGCTTATTGAAGCTTTACGACAACAACCCAAAGTTCATCACCCCCGAAGGCAGAAAGACCGAGATGATCAACAACTTCATCAAACCGGGCCTTTTGGATTTGTGCGTTTCGAGAACCACCTTCACTTGGGGCATCCAAGTAGCCGAAGACCCAAAGCACGTCGTTTATGTCTGGCTTGACGCCTTGACCAACTACATCACCGCCTTGGGATACAAACAAGAAGACGATTCCAACTTCAAGAAGTTCTGGGAAGACCCAGATACCGAAATCGTCCATGTCGTTGGGGCGGACATCACCAGATTCCACACCATCTATTGGCCGATGTTCTTGGAATCTTTGGGACTTCGCCAACCGAGCAGGGTTTTCGTTCATGGATTGTTGATGATGAAGGACGGAAAGATGTCCAAATCCAAAGGAAACGTCATCTACGTCGAAGATTTGGTCAATCGATATGGCGTGGACGCGGTCCGTTATTTCATGGTGAGGAATGTCATATTCGGGCTGGATGGGGAATTCACCCCCGAGTCTTTTATTGAAGCCATAAACGTCGATTTGGCCAACAATTTCGGAAACTTGGTCAATAGGACCGTTTCGATGATCAACAAATATTATGATGGGGTTATCCCTTCTTCTTCGGAAGATGTCACCGCCTTGGACAAAGATTTGCACGAACAGGCCTTAAAGACCATCCAAGCTTATGAAGTATTAAACGATGATTTGAAAGTCACCGAGGCTTATAACGCGGTCATGAATTTATTGAGCCTTGCCAACAAATACATCCAGGATTCCGAGCCTTGGAATCTTGCCAAGGATGAAAGCAAAGCCAAAGAGTTGGCTTCTTGCATGAACCATTTGGCTCATATCATCTTCTTGTGCGGGACGTTATTGAGCCCGATCTTGGTCGAGAAGTCCGAAGCGTTATATGAACAGCTGAATGTTCCTAGTGAACTCAGGAATTACGAATCCGCGATTGCCTTGAATAAGCTGGGTGGCGTTAAGATAAACGCCCCAACCCCTTTGTTCCCTAGATTGAATGAGGCGGAAGAAGTCGAATATTTGAAGGAAGTCATCTCCTCTCCAAAGGAGAAGGCCGCCGCCTAATGAAGAAAAAAGAATCGTTCCATAAAAGAATCGCCCACGCTTCGTGTTTTGATTTGTCATACGAAGGGAAAGGCGTCACCCGCGTTGACGGGGAAGTCGTTTTCGTCAACGACATGTTCCCGGGAGACGAAGGGGACATCGAAATAGATTATCGCCGGAACGGAACTTTGTTTGGACACGTCAAGAAACTGACCAAGGAATCCAAAGATAGGGTTAAGCCAATATGCCCAGTGTGTTACCAATGCGGCGGCTGCGCGTTCCAATGCCTATCTTATGAAGCCCAATTGGCTTTCAAACAAAACAAAGTCAAAGAGCAGTTCAGGAAGATAGCCAAGATGGACGTGGATGTCCTTCCTGCCTTGGGAATGGAGAATCCTTATTATTATCGTAACAAAGTCCAGCCTTTGATTGGGGCAGACCAAGAAGGGCATATCATCTCGGGGTTCTATAAAGAAGGCACCCACAAGATCGTTAAGGTCGATCGTTGCTATATAGAAGACATGAGAGCCAACACGGTTTTGCTGGCCATTCGCGCTTTATTGAAGAAGCACCATATCCCATCCTATGACGAAGACTTAAGGACGGGCGTGATAAGGCGCGTTCTGATAAAGACTTCCCTGCACTATAACGAGATAATGGTCGTCCTTGTCACCGCGGTGGACAGATTCCCGTCCAAAGAATCCTTCGTTAGGGATTTGCTCAAGGTTTGCCCGGAGGTCACCACAATCATCCAAAACGTCAATTCGCGTCAGACCTCGGTTATTTTGGGCGAAAAGGAACATATATTGTTCGGGAAAGGCACGATCAGGGATTCCATATCCGGACTCACTTTCAATATATCTTCCAAGTCCTTCTATCAAACCAACCCGACCATGGTTAAGGTTCTTTATGACGTGGCCATGGAATTCGCGGATCTAAAAGAAAGCGATGTTGTGTTTGACGCTTATTCGGGAATAGGGACCATTGGATTGATCGCGGCCAAGAAGGGATCTGAAGTCATTTCCGTAGAGATTGTCAAAGAAGCGGTCAATGACGCGAACAGGAACGCCAAAGAGAACGGATTGGAGAATTTCTCGGCTTACGTTGGAGACGCCGGGGAATTCATCAGAGAGATGGCCAAAGACAAAAAGAAGGTAGATGTTTTGTTCATGGATCCTCCAAGAAAAGGGTCGGACATGACCTTCTTGGAATCCGTCATGAAGATAAAACCGAATAGGATAGTCTATGTTTCTTGCGATGCGTCTACGTTGGCTAGGGACGTTAAAGTATTATCTAAGTTATATAAGATAGAAAAGATTAGGCCGGTGGATATGTTCCCTCAGACTCCGCATGTCGAAACAGTTGTTGGCTTGATTTTAAAGAAGTAAAACCCATTCTTTTTAAGATACACAGACTTTCACTTACTCTCTCTAATTTATGGTGTGAAACAAAAAGTTTAAAAATGTTTCACACTATTTTTTGCTGAGATAAAATATGTTCGTGGGAGACGTGTTTATGGCGAACATCAATGAATTATTACGCGAAAAAAACCAAATAATCGAACAATTGAATTCTCTGCTTCATGGCTCCGTAGAATTAAGAGAAAAAGACGACAAACAATACATCTATGTTCACTATAGACACGATGGCGTTTTGACCACTAAATACGCAGGTGAGTATTCGGATGTTTTATATAACTTGATTAGAAATAACACCGAACTGGCCAAGAATCTCAAAAAGAGACTAAAAGAAATAAACAAAAGCCTTAAAGAACTCAATTATGTTGAAGTCGAAGACCTTGATGAAAAAGTCGCCATCAATATTGATTTAGCCAGAAGATACCTTGTCGATTCTATTTATAAACAAGCGATGTTAGAAGGCGTAGCCACTACATATTCGGATACTGAAGCCATTATTAACGGCGGCAAAGTCAAAGATATGATGGTCTCCGATATCAACAAAGTCACAAATCTTAAAAGAGCGTGGGAATTCATTATGTCGGTTGATTTGGCCAATTATCCGACAAACTATGCGATTTTGTGTCAAATCAACCAAATAGTCGAAGATGGATTTTCTTTAACGGCGGGAAGAATAAGAAGCGTTCCAGTTACCATTGGCGGGTCTGCTTATATTCCTCCGATTCCATTTGAAGACCAAGTCAAACAAGATTTATGTGACATGCTTCTTAATGAAGAAGGAATCGATCTTGCCATCGATTTGGTTCTCTATGTAATGAAGAAACAATTGTTCATAGATGGCAATAAGAGAACCGCCATCATATTTGCCAATCATTATTTGATTTCACATGCATTGGGGTTGATAGTGGTTCCCGCGGAACAAGTTGACGTTTATAAAAAAATCCTTATTTCATACTATGAAGACGAATCGAAGAAACAGGACATCATAGATTTCTTAAAAGAAAAATGCTGGATCAAGATGATATAGCCAGTATTTTAGATAGATTCGT
>CAVIYC010000042.1:0-6890 GCA_963647095.1 Oscillospiraceae bacterium
GGAACCAAAAGCTTCTTCCTGGCGTTCATCCAATCCTGGTTTCCATCGTAATATTGGGGGGAATAAACGACGGGGATGGTGACGTTGTAATAGCATTCCCCATCTCTCCTCCTTCCGATGGCGTTCCAGCCGTCTCCGATGTCCTTGAGCCAAGGATTGGTCCAAGAAGAGGTGTTGCAGAGGATGAATTTCTCGGCCACCCCATGATATTTCTCGGCGAAGAGGACGGAAACCTCCCCACCGTAGGAAACGCCATAGATGACCGGCTTTTCCTTCAAGGCCAAATGATCGATCAAAGCTTTGACCAAATCGGCTTGGAGGTCTTGTTTGTATTGGCATTCGGTGAAGGAATCGCTTTCGCCCTGGTCGAAGAAGTCGACGGTGATGAGCTGGATGTTGGCCTTATTCATGGAAGGAACAAGGAATCTCCAGCTTTTGGTCGACATCATGATGCCGTTAAGGACGATCAAAGGCTTTCCTTCGCCGTCAATTTCGTAATGGACTTTATGCCCTTTGAATTCGAAAAACATAAATTAGTCCCTTGGATAGATGATTCCGCAAGCCAAAGCGTCTTTATAGAGCTGATCGCGGAATTTCGGATGGGCGATGGAAATGAGCTTTTCCACGCGCTCGGCGATGGTGGTGCCCTTCAAATTGACGATGCCGTATTCGGTGCAGACGTATTCGACGTCGGCTCTGGAAGTGGAAACCGCGGCGCCGGGCTTAAGCTGGGCGACGATCTTGGATTTCTCCTCCTTTTCGCCGGTAGCGGGGTTTTTGACCATTGCGGTGCTATATAGGCAGATGATGGAATGCCCGCCTTTGGACATTTGGGAACCGATGACGGTGTCGGCCTGTCCGCCGCATCCGGACCATTGCATCGAGCCGATGGATTCGGAAGCGCATTGGCCGGTCAAATCGACTTCCATCGTGGTGTTGATGGAGAGTTGGTTGTCGTTTTGGGCGATGACATAGGGATCGTTGGTCCAAGAGCCGCGGTTGAAGACGACGCTCGGGTTGTTGTCGATGAAGTCATAGAGCTCTTGGGTGCCCATGGCGAAGGTCGCGGCGATTTGCCCTTGGTTGATGTTCTTGCATTTGCCGTTGATGACTCCGGCTTTGGCCAATTTGGCCATTTCGGAAGTGAGCATCTCGGTATGGACGCCGAGGTTCTTTTTGTCATACAAAGCGGTAGCCACGGCGTTGGGCATGCCGCCGATTCCGAGCTGGATGCAGCAGCCGTCTTTGACGAACGGGAGAATGTAGGAAGCGATCGTCTTGTCCTTTTCGTTCGGGTCGGCGTCGGGGATTACCGGCATATCGTAGTCGACGTAGATGAAATGATCGACGTCGGAGATATGCATTTGGACGTCGCCGAAGCAACGAGGGGCTTTCGGGTTGATTTCCAAAACGACGATATCGGCCTTTTCGCAGGCTTCTTTTTCATAGGTGTTGCCCAAAGACAAAGAAACGTATCCATGTTCGTCCGGCATGGAAGCCAAGCCGACGTACATGTTGATGTGGATGTTCTCGAATCTCTTTTTTCCGGCGAAGTGCAAATTGTTCGGGATGAAGGAGCAGTTGCCGTTTTTGTGGGCTTTTCTGATGCTTGGGGCATAGAACCAGCCGGCCAAAGTGAAGGAATGGCGATATTGGGGATCGACATAGAAGGGATAATTGTCCATCGGCAAGCAGTTGTTGACGGTGACGTTTTTGACTCTGTCGGCGATCTTATGCAGATTGGAGCAGAACGCTTTGCCTTCGGAGCAGCCTAAGCCGGTGACGATCTGCCAATCGGATTGGACCATGTCCAAAGCCTGGTCGACGGTGATGAGCTTATCCTTGACTCTTTCTAAGGATTCCTCGATTAATTTGGGGTCTTTCAACATAAAAAGTTCCTTTCGTATAAAGAGAGTGAGGGGTGTGACCCCTCACTCGAAATAAGGCGAATCCTTATTTGGCTTTCTCTTCTTTCACTCTCTTGATGAGCAAAGGGAGGATTTGGTTGACGTCGCCGACGACTCCGAGGTCCGCGACTGAGAAGATCGAGGCGCCTTTGTCTTTGTTGATGGCGACGATATAGTCGGAATTTTCCATGCCGACGGTGTGCTGGATGGCGCCGGAGATGCCCAAAGCCAAATAGAGCTCGGGCTTGACGGTCTTGCCGGTTTGTCCAACCTGGCGGTCGCTAGCCATGATGCCGGCATCCACCAAGGATCTGGAGGAAGAGACGGTTCCCTTCAAAAGGGCGGCCAATTCCTTGGCTTGGTCGATATTTGAAGCGGCGCCGCGTCCGACGGAAACCAAGACTTTGGCGTCTTCGATGTTTTCGACGTTCTTGACTTGCTTCACTTCGGAAACGAGCTCGACGTTCTCTTTCGGGAGTTTGACGTCTTTCACATAGGTGACGACGTCGCACTTGCCGTCATTAACGGCGGCGAACACGCCTGGACGGACGGTAGCCATCTGAGGCTTGGTGTTGGGGCAGACGATGGTGGCCATCAAGTTTCCGCCGAAAGCCGGACGGGTGGCGTTAAGCAATCCGTCGATGACTTCGAGCTTGGTGCAGTCGGCGGTCAAGCCGCAATTCAATCTGGCGGAGAGCCTAGGTCCGAGGTCGCGTCCGATGGAGGTCGCGCCCAAGAAGATGATGTTGGGTTCTTCGTCTTTGATGACCTTTTCCAACGCCGCGGCGTAGTTCAAGGTGTTGTAATGTTCGTATTCTTTGCCTTCGACGACGATGATTTCGTCGACGTTTTTGCCTTTCAAGGCAGTAACGGCATCGTTTAGATTGTTGCCGATCAAGACGCCTTTTACTTTGACGCCTTCGCTAGCGAGTCTTTTGGCTTCACCAAGAAGTTCGAAACCGACCTTTTGGATCTGTCCGTCTCTGGACTCAACGTAAACCAAGATATTGTTTGACATTGTTTCTTTCCTCCTTAGATGAGCTTCTTGTCCTTAAGATGGGCAATGATGGATTCGACGACTTCTTCGGCGGTTCCTTCGATGACTTCGTTGGTCTTATTGACCACTTTGCCGAAGGAATTGGCGACTTTGGTCGGGGAGCCGGCAAAACCCGTCTCTTTCGGATCCAAATCGATGTCCTTGACGCCGATGACCTTGATCTTGTCGTCGGAGCATTCGTTCATCAAGCGGGTGACGTTCATATAGCGGGGCTCCACCGCGTCTCCCAAACAGGTGACGACGGCCGGAAGCTTGGCTTTGAGGGTCTGGATGCGATCTTCGAAGCGGCGTTCGGCGATGACGTAATTTCCTTCGACCTTGACGGCTTGGGCGTAGGTTATCTGCGGCAAATGGAGATGCTCGGCGATCTGAGGTCCGACCTGGGCGGTATCGCCGTCGATGGCCTGACGTCCGCCGATGACCAAATCGGCGTTCAAAGTCTTGATGGCGGCGGCCAAAGCCTTGGAAGTGGCCAAGGTGTCGGCGCCGGCGCAGGCTCTGTCGGTCAACAAGACGCCTTCATCGGCTCCCATGGCGATGGCTTCGAAAAGGATTTTCTTGGCGGCCGGGAGACCCATGGTGAGGACGCTTATCTTGGCGCCGGTTTCGTCTTTGATCTTCAAGGCGAATTCGAGGGCGGCCTTGTCATCGGGGTTCATGATGGCGGGGACGCCGGTTCTATCCATCGCTCCGGTGACCGGATCGATCTTGATTTGGGTGGAATTTGGTACCTGTTTTGCCAAAACAACGATATTCATGATTTTCTATCCTCCTATCTTATTTAAGCAAGGCACCGGAAATGACCATGCGCTGGACTTCGGAGGTACCTTCGTATATTTCGGTGATCTTGGCGTCGCGCATCATCCTTTCGACCGGATAATCGCGGGTGTAGCCATAGCCGCCGAATAATTGGACGGCTCTGTTGGTGACATAGGAAGCGGTCTCGGCGGAGAAGAGCTTGGCCATGGCGGCTTTCACGCTCAAGTCTTTGTCGTGGTTGGCTTTGGCGTCGGCCGCTTGCTCGACCAATAAACGGGAAGCTTCGGTTCTGGCTTTCATGTCGGCGATGGTGAATTGGGTGTTCTGGAAAGCCGAGATGGGGCGTCCGAACTGTTTGCGGGATTTGACGTAGGCGATGGTTTCGTCCAAAGCGCCTTCGGCGATGCCGCAAGCTTGGGCGGCGATGCCGATACGGCCGCCATCCAAGGTCTTCATGGCGATCTTGAAGCCTTCGCCTTCCTTGCCTAGCAAATTCTCTTTCGGGACGCGGACGTCCTTGAAGATCAATTCGCAGGTGGAAGATCCGCGGATGCCCATCTTGTCTTCGACTTTGCCGATGGAGAATCCGGGGAAGGTCTTTTCCAAGATGAAGGCGGAGATGCCTTTGACACCCTTAGTTCTGTCGGTCATGGCGAATACGACGAACACGTCGGCGTATCCGGCGTTGGTGATGAAGATCTTGGTGCCGTTCAAGACATAATGGTCTCCGTCCAAGACGGCGTAGGATTGCTGTCCGGCGGCGTCGGTTCCGGCATTGGGTTCGGTTAAGCCAAAGGCTCCGATCCATTCTCCGGTTGCCAATTTCGGGAGGTATTTCTTCTTTTGCTCCTCGGTGCCGAATTCCAAGATCGGGGTTTCGCAGAGGGAAACGTGGGCCGATAAGACGACCGAGGTGGTGGCGCAGGCGTTGGCCAAGCGGCGGACGGCTTTGATGTAGTTCTGATATTCTCCGCCGACTCCGCCGTATTCTTTCGGAACGGTGATGCCCATTAAGCCAAGTTTGCCCATGAGTTTGACGTTGTCGAGCGGGAACATTTCCTTGTCGTCGACTTCCTTAGCCAATGGTTTGACCTTTTTTTCGATGAATTCCGTTAGGAGGTCATCGTAAAGTTCATTGATGATGGGTTCCATTTCTAGGATTCCTTTCGTTAAATGATTTTTTTATTTTGAAGAATTTTGGATTCTTTAAATAACTATTTGAGCATGACGGTCGCTTGGCCTTTGATGACGGCGACGCCTTCTTCGTTGGTGCAGATAGTATCAAGGGTGGCGATGTGCTTTTCGGCATTCAATTCGGTGACGGTTACGGTCGCGGTGATGGTGGTGCCGAGATAGACAGGGCGACGGAATTGGAGGGTTTGTCCCATATAGACGGTTCCTTCTCCAGGGAGCTTGGTGCCAAGGACGGCTGAGATCAAAGAAGCGACCAACATGCCATGGCAGACGCGCTGCCCGAACATTCCCTTTTCGGCCGCCGTGGCGGAGATGTGCAAAGGATTGCAGTCGGTGCTGACGCCAGAGAAGAGCAAGACTTCAGCTTCGCCGAACGTCTTGCTGGAGGACGCGGTCTGTCCTACATAGAGATCTTCGAATTTCATATAATTACCTCGTTTTCTTCGAAACCATTAAGGGTTATACTTATTTGACAAAAAACGCGAACGATCACGTTTCTTGGCTTAAAGCTCGCTCCTAATTTTCCTCCATTCGGAAATTGGGTTTCATGGCTTTAGTTTACACCATTTTCTATAAAAGAAAAGAGACAAAAATGAACAATCATTCACCCAATCCCAAAAAAATACTCGAGGGGGAAGACGTTTCCGCCCAGGCCGAGAAGCTTTCCGATAGGGCGAGGGCCACGTTCGATCTAATAGTTCAAACCGCCCACGACTCCTTTTCCGATAAGGGCTATGAGCTCACTTCCATCAAAGAGATCGCCAGTAACGCCAACCTTTCCGTCGGTTTGATCTACAAATATTTCTCCAACAAGGAAGAACTCTACCGCTACATCGTCTTCAACGAGCAGGAAGCCATCAAGAAATACATCAACGCGAGAGTCAACAAGCACTCCAATAGATTGCAATTCGAAAAGGACGGCATGAGGGCGTGGCTCCATTACGTCCAAGAGAACCCCAACGTATACAAACTGATTTGGGAATCCTTGTTCTTCGACAAAGCCTCCTTCGACGAGTATTACCATACCTTCGCTTGGTCATATAGGAAAGCCTTGGCGGACGCCGGGGATCAATTGACGGTTTACGACGTCAAAAACCTGGCTTATATCATCATTGGTGCCAACACCTTCTTGGGCGTTAGGATCATCATGGCCAAATCCATCACCGACGAAGAGATAGACCAAATGGTCGAAACCTTCGGCGAAGTGTGCTTAAAGGGTTTTCTCAAAATCAATGACTAAATCGAATATGTCGGAAGAGAAAGAGCATCTCTCTTCCCCTATATCGTAGCTGATCTCCGTCTCTTCGTTGAGGCGGAGTTCTTTTTTGTAGTTGATGTCGAACGATTTGGGGGTATGGGTATTTAAATATTCCTTGGGTATGAGGGATAGGCATCTATCCATATAGACGATGTTGTTCATATGGAGGTTGGAATCCATGTCTTCTTCGTTGCAACGGATGACGGCTTTCTCGTTTCCTTTTTCGAACGTAAGCTTTTGGGGGCGTTTCAGTTCATCCCCGCGGATATGGTTTCCAATCGTTATCCCATAATCTTTCGGAAGGATGATTTGACGTTTGTCCTTGTCGATCAAAGCCCAGCAGGAAGTGCCTTTCACCACCGGCTTGTTTTCTTTGTCCAATATCTCGAAGTTCCTCACGAAAAAGAAAGCGATCATTTGGCTTTGCCAGCTAAGAAGCTTTATCTCATCGTCTAGCTTCGGGAGCTCTTCTATTTCGAAATGGTATCTGGCCAGGACCCACAATAAGCCGCGTCCATTGGTCTTATCTCTCGTTATGCCCAAATCTTCCTCCACCGCGTATATGGAAGCTTCTTGGGCATACGAGAGAATGGAAGAAAGGGACAGACGCTTATTCTCGTCTACCTGGCTTATATTCACTTTCCTATCTAAGAGAGTCTCTTCTTTCATACCTCGATTAGTATCGTTTATTTCTTTTAAAAGGCAAGGAAAAGCA
>CAVIYC010000043.1:0-6759 GCA_963647095.1 Oscillospiraceae bacterium
GGTCAGAGACAACAAGCAAAAGAAAAAATCCAGGAATGTCAACGCTTTGTCATCCAAAGAATTGCCTTACAAAGTCACTTATAACGGCACGACTTACATGTTCGGCAAAAACGGAGTCCAAAACCGTTATCTAACCTTCTTTTTGTCTCACTCGAAAAATCATGTTTGGCTTCATATCGAAGGCGAACACGGCTCTCATTTGTTAATACAAAAAGACAACCCTTCTGAGGAAGAGATCGATCTTGCCTCGGAAATGATTGTCTATCTTTCTTCTAGGGAAGATGGCTCGGTCCAAATCGCCAATAGGGGAGATTTGAGGCAAGGCAATTCCTTGGGAGAGGTAATCTTAAGGAATTATCGCGTCAAACGCGTTTCCAAAGTCTCCGATTTAGCCAAGGAATTGGTCGATAAGGCCACTAAGCTTTGAAGATATTTATTTCTTGTAGGCTTCAATGGCTCTTTCTATGGCTTTCATCGCGGAATCGCGGCCTTCGATTTCTTTGACCACCGTCTCTTTTCCGTGTTCCAACTGTTTGTAAACGGAGAAGAAGTGTTTGATTTCGTCGGCGACGTGTTCGGGAAGATCGCTGATGTCTTTGATGTCGTTGTAGTTGGCGTCATGCGCGCAGACGGCAATGATCTTTTCGTCCAATTTTCCGCCATCGATCATTTCTAAGATTCCAATGGGATAAGCCACCGTTATCGAGAGCGGAACCATCGGTTCGGAGCAGATGACCAAAACGTCGAGAGGGTCACCGTCGTCTGATAAGGTATTGGGGATGAAGCCATAGTTGTGCGGATAGTGCGTGGCGGTATGGAGAATGCGGTCCAAAATCAAAAGCCCGGATTCGTGATCGACCTCGTATTTGCATTTGCTGCCCTTGGGAATTTCGATGCAAGCATAGAAAGATTCGGGCGTGATTTTGTCAGCGGGAATAGAATCGAAAATGTTCATAATTAAACCTCGCATAAAGTTTAGACGAAAAATTTCATTTTTGAAGTCTATAATATGACGATGAAAAAACATTTTGCGCTTTTCTTGATACCCCTTACATTAATCCTCCCGTCCTGCAACGAAAATAAGGATGCGCCTTTGATAGAATTGTCCGGCACATTCGCCTTTTCCTTTCCTTCTTCGGACTCTTTGAAAGATTTTCAGACCGCTAGGACCGCGGAGTCGTTGATAAAAGAGGCCGAAGCGGGAATACCCACTTACGTTTTCTTTGCCAGCGAGACCTGCAAACCTTGCAATGAGATGAAGCCACATTTCATCGAAACGCTTAAATCAACCTTAAGGAACGTATACAACTTCAACTATGATTCTTCGGACGTCGAATCGATGAACAATTACAATGAAAACCTATCGGCATTCAAACAAAAGTATGGCGAAGTGACTTCTTCCGACTCAAGCGGAATAGACGGGGCGACCCCTCGTTTGTTTAGGCTTACGGAAGACAAAGCCATATTGATGGACATTTATTCGGATATGAGGTCCACCGCAAAGCTCAAAGATTTCATGAACTACAATACGAAGGCCACTTCCTTTTATCGTTTCTTCGACATGGAACGCTTTACCGAGGCATCAAAAGCAAGCAATGATCAACGTTATTGCTTATATGATTCTTCTAATGAGAGTTCGATTGAAGAATACAAAAAAGAATTCGATGAGAACAACAATGTAAAAACTTATGTCTTGGATTATGGGTCTTTGATACCGAACGACAAAGCTTTGGCCTTGGAAGCCTTTGGCCTTACCAAATATCAATTTACGATAACCGCGAATTTGGCTAATTGACGCGTCTCTTTTTCAAAACGTTGTAAGTGATTAGGACCGCTAACATCGGAAGAGCAGAAAGAACGACGGTCCAGAAATAAAACAAATCAAAGCCATTTAACAAATTCGAAGCGAACGTGCATATCGCGGATATAGTTAATATCACCGCCCAAATCAAGGCTATAGATCCGTAAATCAAGGCTTTAAACACGACTTCCGACAACTTTTCGCTTTTGTTTTTGATATTCAGCAAGATGAACGTGCCTAATGAAGCAATCGATCCGATAAGCCAACCCAAGGACACTTTCAGCCATCCCAAAGTGAAAAACGGAATCAAAATGACGAAGACGATTAAGTATCCAATGCCTAGCCAAAGCAACAGCTTTTTATAAAGCGATAAGGACAAATATGAATCCATGCGTTTTTTATCTTTTTCGTTTTCCATAATCGTCTCCTTTTTGCCCTTATTCAGGCTACCCTAATTTCTTAAGAAATTATGTCACAATCGGTGAATAACCGTTCAATAATGTCGCGATAGCTTTTCTAGTTCTTGATTTGGGTCTATCTAATGATATTATTACCTCCTTTGGAAAGGAAGAATCCATATGTCATTTGAAATAACGACCTTTGGCCAAAAGTTCACCTTCGACAAAAAAGTAACCCTCGTGGATTTGCTCAATTTGCTGCAGATGAACGACAAAAGATATATCTGCGCCAAAGTAAACAACCGCGTACGCGAATTGAATTACGAAATCTATTACGACGCCGAAGTCGAATTCCTCGATCTCAAATACCATGAATCGGTAAAGATCTATGAATCTTGCCTCCGTTATATATGCGCTATGGCGTTCCAACGCTGCTATCCGAAATTGAACGTGAGATTCTCTTATAACGTCTCCCGTTGCGTTTCCATCCGTTTGTTGGATGAAGGCTACACCGCCAACATGGCGATGTTGTTGAGGATAAAGCACGAGATGGAAGCCATCATCGCCGCCGACTATCCTTTCAACCGCATGGTCGTCCCCAACGACAAAGCCAGAAAGATCTATAAGAAGATGGGCCTTCAAGACAAAGAAGACATCCTCGATTACCGCCCGGAAAAAACCGTCCACCTTTATGAATGCGACGGATATCTGAACTACAACTACCAAGTGATGGTTCCTTCCACCGGCTATATAAAAGAATTCAGGCTTCGTTTGTATTCCCCCGGCTTCTTGATGCAATATCCGAGAAGCGAATGCGGAGGGCAAATCCCCGAATTCCACGACGCTTCGACCTTCTCCAGGGTCTTGCAAGAAGGGCATGAATGGCAAAGCACCGTCGGGCTTAGTTCCGTCGCGGCCATCAATAAGAGAATCGAAGAATCCGGAGACATCGAATTGATCAACGTCGGCGAAGCCAGGCATTATCGTCAGCTGACCGAACTTGGCCAATTGATCCAAGACGACATCAACGCCATCCGCCTTATCTGCATCGCCGGGCCTTCTTCATCCGGCAAAACCACCTTTGCCAATAGACTTAGAATCGAATTGCTGTCCAGAGGCATCAACACCGTCCGTATCTCCTTGGACGACTATTACAAATCCAGGGAAGAGACCCCTTGCTTGGAAGATGGGTCCTACGATTACGAATCCATCGAGGCTTTGGACATCGACCAATTCAACTCCGACATGTTCGATTTGATCGCCGGAAAAGAAGTCACCTTGCCTCACTTCGACTTCGTCTTGGGCCACCGCGTCCCTGGCAGAACCTTGAAAATCGGGAAGAACGAACCGATCATCATCGAAGGCATCCACGCCTTGAATGAATTGATGACTTCCGCCATTCCCAAGCAGAACAAGTTCAAAATCTTCATCGCCCCCATCGCTCAGATAAACATCGATAACCATAACCCTGTGTCATTGACTGACTTGAGGCTTATCCGCCGCATCGTCAGAGACAAGCAGTTCCGCGGTTCTTCCGCCGAAGAGACATTGTCTATGTGGCCGGGTGTCCGCCAAGGCGAATTCAAATGGATTTACGAAACCCAAGAAGGCAGCGATTATGTCTATAATTCCTTCTTGCCGTACGAGCTGGCGGTCATGAAAAAGATTGCCCAGCCTTTGCTTGAGGAAATAGGGAGAGACAGCCCATATTCTCCGGATGCCAGAAGATTGCTGAGAATGCTCAAATTCTTCGTGGACATCTCCGACGAGTGGGTGCCGAACAATTCTTTGATGAGAGAATTCATCGGCGGGTCTTGCTTCGCCGATGTATGATCGATAAGCCTTTCTGAAAAGAAGGGCTTTTTTATTTGATTAGTCGATTTCCTACAAGTTTTAGACAAAAATGCGAGGCCTAAGAGCCTCGCATTATTCGTTGTTTTCAAATGTAATATATCGGCCAGAAGTCGATATCCGCCATTATGGGGATGGTTTGTCCGCTGGTGGATAGATTGCTGATTTCTTGCCCTCTGTATTTGCTCGGGACTTCCGAAGCGGAAGAATAAGCTCCGTACCAATATTTGATGGAAGAGGTTATCGAAGAATAATCGAAAGTAGCGGTCACTCCTCTACAAGTTCCCGTGGCAGTGCTAGTCTCATTATCGAAAACGATATTCGTGGCGTAGTCCAATTCCACCGAGCCCAATAAGGTAGTCTTTTCGGAACTGGTGTAGAAATTGACTTTGAATTGTTTGATCTCGTTATTGAATTTGGACAAATAATTGACGGTCGGATATGAAGTGGATTTGAAGTTTCCGATTTTGGTCCAGCTTCCGGAATAAGCGTAGAAATCTTTCGCCTCGGTATCTTCGTAGAACGAACCGACGACGATCGAGGATGAATCTTTCTCGGATCCGTCTTCGGCGTAGATAACTTTCGCGGAAGATGGATCGCCTTTGCCGTGTAAGAATTCGTATCCAGTCGTGGTTTTGGTGATCAATCCGCTATCTTCTTTGTTGAAGACAT
Source organism: Oscillospiraceae bacterium (assembly GCA_963647095.1). Taxonomy (GTDB): domain Bacteria; phylum Bacillota_I; class Bacilli_A; order RFN20; family CAG-826; genus UBA4951. The sequence continues at coordinate 4,723 of CAVIYC010000043.1, forward strand.
ATCCCTTGAAGGAAGTGTCCTTCCCCCATTCCGCGTCCGTGGTCGGATCGGTCTCGGGAAGAGAAGCGAAGCTCCCCCACTTAAAAGTCTGGTTATCGTAATTTTCGTAACTGGAATAGCCGTTTTTGAAATTGACGCGATATTCCAAAGTCTCTTCTTTGAAAGTCGCATATACGTTGCAATCGGCGAGGATATTGTCCAAATCGACGGATCCGGTGACGGATTCGCCTTTGTGGTTGACGGTATCCTCGGCGTAAGTGCCAACAAACTTGTCGAAGGTCTGCTTCACGCCCCATTGTTCGCTCGTATCCTTGCGGGTTTCGTAATCATAAGCGTCGGCGCCATCCATCTTTTTGACGGATTTGACGCCTTCTCCCTCCGCCACATAGGCATATCCTATTTGGACCGGGGTTTCGGAATCGTCAAAGAAATTTACGGTATAAGTGTATGTTTTGTTATTCGATTGACTGTCGGTGGAATTGCACCCGACCAAAGCCGGGACGCATACAGACGCCAACAAAAACAATGAAGCATTCGTCTTTTTCATGGCTATATTATGCCCAATCTCGCCTCACTTTGGCAAACATAATATCGCAAAATGGTAGTTGCTCACTTTATAAGTGAAGGGTATAGTTAACAATGCATAATAACGGAGAACGTTTATGAAGAAGAAAAACACCACTGCAATCGCATTGCCCATAATCGCCGCTCTCTTTGCCCTTGTTGCCATTTTCTGCGCGATGGCCCCGGGCTTTGAAGAAGCCGCTCGCGGAACCTGCTTCCAAATCATGTTTGGCTCGGATGACAAAAACACCAACGCCGTCCCTGGCCTTATCGTGGTCTTTATCTTCGAGATATTGATAGTCTTGGTTTCTTTGGTCACCGCCTTCAACAAGACCAATTCCCGCGTTTATCTCAATCTCTTTACCGGTTTGATGGCTTTGACCAATTCTATGTTGTTGATCTTCTGCCGCGAACTCTATTGCAACGCCAACCCCTTCGTCATCAATTCCGGCGCCACCGCTTTGGAATTCGGAGCCGGATTCATCGTCTCCATCATCTTCAACCTCTTGATCCTCATCATCGCTGCCGTTTCCATCTATTTGGACAAGAGAAAACAAGACTAATTGCCGATAATTAAATAAAGGCCCAATCGGGCCTTTTATTTTTGTTTATACCCCCTGGAGAACAAGGCTTCCATCACCTTGTCAGCGCAGGATTCGACGTCTTTGTTTATTTCGTTCCCCCAAAACCTTAGGACGATATAACCATGTTCCGCAAGGTAAGAATTCACTTCCTTGTCTCGTTCGATATTCCTTTCGATCTTGGGTATCCAATATTCTTCGTTCTTATGAATCTTTTCTTTGTTTTTTTCGAAATTATAGCCGTGCCAGAATTCCGAATCGCAGAATATGGCGATCTTATAGCCTTTCATCGATATGTCGGGGTGGACGAACACATATTTGGAGTTGCATCTATAACGGACTCCGCGTTTGGTCAGCTCTTTTCTTAATTTCATTTCGATGCCGGTGTCTTTGTTTTTGATGCGAGACATCGTGTAGCTGATGGTTTCTTGGCTTCTCTCTTTCATATCCAAGGCTAGATTGTATGCTAAAATCTTTCCTATGACCTTAAGAAAAGCCAAAGAAGCGGAATTTTATAACATAGCCAGGCTCTATAGAAGGGCCACCACATCAATCGAAATGGAATATGGGAAAGAAGCTTTGGACCAAAGCCTGAACGAAGATTACCTCTTATCCGCCATAAAAGACGGAAGGGTCAAAATCCTAATCGACAGAGGAAAGATATTAGCCTATATAATCTATGGCTCGCCCATCAAAGATTTCTTTTTCCCCATTTCGAAATCTAGCGAAAAAGAAACGGAAGTCTTATTGAAGACCAATCCCAAGGACGAAGAAAGACATGTCTTGATCGAGCAGATAATGGTCGATCCCTTTTATCAAAAGAAGGGGTACGGAAAGACTTTGTTCTTTTCCGTCGCCGACCAATATCGGGACGGATTGGTATTGGCTGCTT
>CAVIYC010000044.1:0-6721 GCA_963647095.1 Oscillospiraceae bacterium
CCTCTGGGGTGGCCAAATTCAAAATCGGGGTTTCGATTTCGGTAAAGCCCAAAGAATCGAAATAATCCCTGGTTATCTTCATGATTTTGGCTTTGGTGCGGAGCCTATTTTGGACGATTGGGCGACGGATGTCCAAATAACGATATTGGAGCCTCGTATCTTCCAAAGCGTCCGTTTCGTCGGCGATGATAAACGGGGTGGTGATGGCTTTGTTTATCACCGAGATGGAAGAGACTTCCACTTCGATTTCGCCGGTCTTCAATTTGGGATTGGCTTTTTCTTTCTTTCTGACCACGCCTTTGACGTTGATGACGTATTCGTTTCTGACGTCGGGTATTTCCACGCCGTCATTCACCAAAAGCTGGACGATGCCGGTCGTATCCCTCAAATCGATGAAGGTAAGCCCGCCCAATTTCCTGACTTTGGAGACCCAGCCGACCAATTCGACTTCTCTGTTTACGTCGGCCAATCTAAGCTCTCCGTTGTTTGCGTTTCGTAGCATATCTATTCGCCTTTCTGGATGATGAGGGCATCCAAGGCATCCCTCAGATCCTCGATTTTTATCTCTTGTTGCTCGGCTTTGGAAAGATCCTTTATCTGACATACCCCGCGGGCATATTCTTCCTCGCCGATGATGATCGCGTATTTGGCGTTCCTCTTGACCGCCTTTTTGAGCAGACTGCCCAATTTCCCGGCATATAGCGGGGTTTCGGTCTTGAAGCCTTCCATTCTCAATGAGGTGGTTAGCTCAAAGGCCTTCTCTGCCATTTCTTCCCCAACAGGGATTATATAAGCGTCTATCCCTTCGTCCAAATCCGGGAAGAGGGAAAGCTCTTCCATGAGGCTGACCACCCTTTCCACGCCCACCGCGAATCCGACGCCGGACATATCCGGCCCGCCGAATTGCTTGATGAGGTTGGAATAATGGCCTCCGCCGCACAACGCCCCATAATCGTTTCCGGATTCGCTCTTTGCGTGGATCTCGAAGACCACTTCGGAATAATAATCCAAGCCCCTAACCAATCCGTCGTCCACTTCGTAATCGATATCCATGGAATTCAAGATGCTCAAGGTCTTATAGAATCTCTCTTCCGAAGCGACGGAGAGGTAATCTTTTATCTTCGGCGCGTTCTTGGCGATTTCCTGGTCATGCTCGACTTTGCAATCCAACATCCTCAAGGGATTGATGTTCATCCTCTCGTGGCAATCCGGGCACATTTCGTCGATATGCTCGGAGAAATAGGCTTTCAAGGCTTTTTTGTAGTTCTTTCTGGATTCCTCGTCGCCCAAGGTATTTATCTTGATGGAGAGATGCTCGAATCCCAATAAAGCGAAGGCTTGGATGGCCAAAAGTATGGTTTCTCCGTCCATGGCGGCCGAATCCAAACCGATGGCTTCCACCCCGAATTGGGTGAATTGGCGATATCTGCCAAGCTGCGGCCTTTCGTAACGGAACGCCGGGCCTTCGTAGAATATCTTCATCGGCAGATCTTCCGTGGCGTAGAGCTTGTTGCTCACTATCGCCCTCATGACCCCGGCCGTGAATTCCGGACGCAAGGTCACGGATCTGTTGCCTTTGTCCAAGAAGGTGTACATTTCCTTTCTCACGATATCCGAGGATTCTCCGGCCCCCCTTTGGAATATCTCGGTGTATTCCATGACGGGGACGCTCAATTCGTGGTAGCCATAAAGCAAAGCCGCGTTTTTGAACATTTCTCGGACATAGCGGTTTTTGCTGGCATCCAAAGCATATAAGTCATGGGTTCCTTTTACGGGTATTACGCTCATAATATCTCCTTTTTATCTTTCTCTCAGTGATTGGTTCTTACGGTTTTGTAAACTCCGGGAATCGTGGTAAGCGACCCGAATATCTCTTCGATCGAGGCGGCGTTTTTTACATAAATCGTCAAAGTTATGTCGGCGATCGATGTGTTGGATATCAATTTGGCCCTTATGTCCCTGACCGCCACGTTTTTGGCGGACATGACCATCAATATGTCTCCGACCAAGCTCGGGCGGTCGTTGGCCTGGATTTGGATTTGGGCCGGGAAGGTCCTATCTTCCAGATTGTCTTTCCAGAAGACTTCGACGCAACGGCTTTCCTGCCCATGGATGTTATAGCAATCCGGGCGATGGACGGTTAATCCCTTGCCTTTGGTTATGTAGCCGACGATTTTGTCTCCGGGGACCGGCGAGCAGCATTTTCCAAGCGTGATGGCCAGATTGTCGATTCCATCCACGTAAACGGGGTTCTTGTCGTCTTTGTAGGATGTGTGTTTTACGGCTTTCGGCAAAGTCGGCTTTCTCTTGAAGCCCAAGAAATTCAAGACGGCGCTCGGCGTCGGATTCTTGGAGTTGATGGCTTTGTACAACGCGTCGAGGTTCTCGCAATGGTATTCTTCAAGTGCCCTCTTTTCCAAAGCCTCTTCCAATTCCGCTTCGCTTATGTCCGCCGCCCTGGCGGCTTCCAACATCGATTCCTTGCCTTTCTTGATGAGTTCGGCGGCGTTCAGTTTGTCCATCTTGGCGTTTAGGAAACGCTTGATGTGGGACTTGGCGGCGTTGGTGACCACGTAATCGAGCCAGGAAGAATTCGGGCCTTGCGAGGTTTTCGAGGTTTTTATCTCGCATACGTCGCCGGTTTTCAGCTGATGGTTGAGCGGGACGAAATTCCCGTTCACCACCGCGCCGGTCGCCGAATCCCCGACCTTGGTATGGATTTTGTAGGCGAAGTCCAATATCGTTCCGCCTTGCGGCAAATCGATGACTTTACCTAGTGGGGTGAAGACATAGACGTTGGCGTTGAAGACGTCGTTGGAAAGGGCGCTCATATAGGATTTGGCGTCCTTGTTTTCCTCTCCGGTCGAGATCAAATCCCTGAACCAATGGAGCTTTTCTTCGATGTCTTTTTGCTCTTCTTTGGCGTTATAGCCGCCTTCTTTGTATTTCCAGTGGGCGGCGACCCCTGTCTCGGATACTTTGTCCATCTCCTCGGTGCGGATCTGGATTTCGTAAACGTTCCCGTCTCCGGAAAGGATGGTGGTATGCAACGACTGGTACATATTGGGTTTGGGCATGGCGATATAGTCTTTGAATCGCCCGGGGACCGGCTTATATATCGCGTGGATGATTCCCAATATCTCGTAGCAGTTCAAAACGGTCTCGGTTATGACCCTAACCGCCAAAATGTCGTAAATCTCTTCGAATTTCTTCCCTTTGTTGTACATCTTGCGATAGATGGAATATATCGATTTGACGCGGGATTCGATTCTAAACGGTATTTTCCTTTGGAAGAGCAAATCGGCGATTCTCTTCTTTAAGGCATTCAGGGATTCCTTGCAGTTTTCGGTCGATTCGCTCAGCAATTTGGATATTTGCTCGTATTTTTCGGGTTCGAGGTATTTTAGGCTCAGCTCTTCAAGTTCCGACTGGATGCGGTACATTCCCAAGCGATGGGCGATGGGGGCGAACACCTCCAACGTCTCATTGGCCAAAGCGATTTGCCTATCTCTCTTTAAGGCCGATAAAGTGCGCATGTTGTGCAGCCTGTCCGCCAATTTGATGATGATGACGCGGACGTCCTTGGCCATGCCTAAGAAAATCTTTTTGTGGTCTTCGGCCTCAAAATCCGCCTCGGTGCGGCGGGAAAGCTTCATGCGTTGGATCTTGGTCAAGGAATCGACCAAGAAAGCCACTTCTTCCCCGAACTTTTCTTTTATCTCGTCTATCGTTTCGTCGGTGTCTTCCACCACGTCGTGGAGGAATCCGGCGGCGATGGTGGCGGGCCCGGCCTGAAGCTCGGCCAAGATATAAGCCACTTCGATCGGGTGCTGGATGTAGCCTTCCCCGGACTTCCTGAATTGGTTTTTGTGTTTTTCGGCCGCCAATTCGTAGGCGTCTTTGATCAATTGCTTGTTCTTGGGGTCGGAAATATACAAAGAAAAGACGGCCTCGATGTCCAAATAGGTATGCATCGGGTAACCGCCGTTGGGGATCAGTTCTTCTTTGTTCGCGCTCTCGTTCATGCGTCAATTATACGCTCACACGCACGAACAAAGCCAAACAATTTAAGCTATTAGTTCGACAATGTCGGCCGAAACCGTTTCCCGGCCCTTGAAAACGTTTAGGTTCATCTCGAAAATCAAGGTCACTTCGTTGAACTCCGGGACGTCTTCTTTTTTGAATTTGAAGGAGAAAAGCCTCACGCCCGGGGCAAGGTAAGTCTGTATCCTTTTTCCGTCAGGCGAAAATTTTATGTCCTCGGCGTTTATCTTTAAAGAGAACAAAGGGGCCTTATACCCTTGCCCAAAAGGGGAAAAACTCATGAGGAGGTCGTAATTCTCCCTATTTATGTCTTCTAAGGAAATTTCGATGGTTTCTTTGTTTTCTTTGACGAAATTGTGGTTTGCGCAATAAGCTCCGAACTTATTTTCGAATTCGCCCATATCCTCTTTTCTCAAAGAGAATCCGGCGGCGAAGCTATGTCCTCCACCGGTCAATAAAATGTCGCCTATATCGCTCATGAATTCCGTCAACGGGCAACCGGCTTTGCTGCGGATTGAGCCAATATAAACGTTTAGGTCTTTCTCCGATTGGCTATAGACCGCCACCGGCTTTCCGGCTTTGTCCAAAATCTTATTGGCCAACAATCCGTTCATCCCTTCTGGCAAATCGGATTTATAAAGGACGAAAGGATTTTTCGTGGTCACTTCAATGCTTCCGGCCAGGTTTGTTATAAGTTCTTTCCTCTCTTTGTTTTTGTCTAACATCCAAGAGGCGATAAGCTCGCTTTCTTTTGTTTCCGGGGAGGTAAAATATTTAATCAAATGATTTATCTTCGTTCCGACGTTCATCCTGCCGATGGAATTTATGGCCGGGATTATCTGCATCGACAAAACGGTCTCGTTTTTTACTTCGCTTTTAAGCAATCTGTCAAAGGCGATGTTTCCGTTCTCGTTCCATAATCTCAAAGCCAATCCGACGGCTATTCGGTTATAGGAAGTTATCTCCATCGCGTCCGAGACCAATGACGTAGCGCCAAGCATTTCCAAATAGGGATCTTCTTTTTTAAGCAAGGCGACGGAGAAAAGATAAGACAAAAACCCGGCTGAGATGGACGGGGACGAAAGCCCGACCGTATTAGGGTGGACAAGAGAGACTATATGTTCTGGCTCAGCTTCGTAAGAATGATGGTCAAGCACGATGACATCGATGTTATTTTCGTAAGCCAAATTAATCGCGGAATTGGCGGTCACGCCGTTGTCCACGGTGAAAATCAAATCGTACGAGCCTACGATCTTTTTGACGTTTTCTTCGTTTAGTCCATATCCGTCCAAATAACGGGAAGGGAGATAGGCCTCGGCTTTGAGCCCGAATTCTCTTAAAGCTATTTTCATTATGGAGGCGGCCATTATCCCATCGCAGTCATAGTCGCCGTAAATCAATACCTTCTCTTTTCTTGCCTTCGCCAAGCTCAGCCTCTCGATGGCTTTTACAACCGAAGGGTAGGAAGATATATCAGGCAACAAAGAAAAAGAGAAGGGCCGCGAAAGCAAAGCGTACCCTTCTTCGTCAATGTGATAATAATTTAATAATTTGTGAAAGAAATCCATCAATCGTTGATTCCGATGAAAGTAGCCTCTTCGGGCTCGGATCCTTTCTTTTTGCTTCCTTCTTCTTTGCTTTCCTCTTTCTTGATCGGCTTGAGGGAGAGCCTCAAGGTCTTCAAGCCTTTGGCGAGATAGGTGCTGCTAGGCGCTAGGAGGACGATCACCAAGACCGTAGCGAAGACGATGCCGATTAAGCTGGCCAAGTGGAGATAAGCCCAAGATTCGATGGAAAGGCCCAAGAAGATGAGCGGGCATCCAACGCCTAGGAAGGCCAACATGATTATTTGCTCAATGGATTGCGAGACGGCGGAAGTGAGGCACATCGAACGGAATTCGAGGTTGTCTTTGTCCTTTTCCCTGGAATCGTGGAAGAGCTCTTTCTCTTTGGAGAGGATGAACAATCCGATGGCGACTCCGAAGATCGCGACGGCAAGCGGAGCCATGGCGGCGATCGCCGGGACGGTGATTCTGGTCAAGGCGTAGAATCCGCTGGTCAACAAGGCCGCGCCAGTCGTAACGATTGTAAGGGTGAATCCGCGGCTGAATTTGTATCTGAAGGAGAGATAGACGGCCGTTACCGCCAATCCAACTCCGACTCCGAGCCAAACGGTGCCAACGGACGGCGTTCCGCCGATGCCTTCTCTGTTGGAGACGGTAACGTGGGTATCGTCAGCCGGCAAAACGGCATCCACCGCGGCGGTCAATGCGTCGCGCAAGGAAGTGTAATGAGTCGAAGTTCCGGAAACGGTGACCACGAAATCGTAGGTGGCATCGTCGGAATAATAAGAAGTCCAATTGATGGTGTAATAATCGACGTCCCAAGTCTTTTCGTCGGAAGAGAGATAAACGGTCGATTCTTCTTTCTTGACTTCGGTGACGGCCAATTTCTCGCCATCCAAAGTGATGCTATCCAAAATCTGGGCTTGGAACTGGGTTTCGTTATTGACCGGCAACAAGGAATTCTCAGCCGAGCGATATTCGACCAAGGAAACGGTGTTCTTGTCGTATTGGGTCGAATAATTGTAAATGGTGCTGGTGGTCTGGAAGACGATCAAACCGACGATGGAAGCCAAAGCCAAGACGCCGGCCACGATGGAGACGGGCTTGAAGGC
>CAVIYC010000045.1:0-6704 GCA_963647095.1 Oscillospiraceae bacterium
GTCATATATAGAGTGAGCGAAAGGGAAGACGGACAGAGAATAGAGAAGTTCGTGAGGAAGTCTCTTTCCGAAGCCCCCTTAAGCTTTATATACAAGGCCTTTCGTAAGAAAGACATTAAGGTCAACTCCCATTGGGTAAACCCCGATTACATTATTAAGGCCGGCGACGAAGTCAAAATATACGTGACCGACGAACAACTGAAAGACTTCCACAAAGCCCGTCCGGTGGAAAAGAAAGAATTGCCATACGAGATCGTATATGAGGACGAATACGTCCTTATGGTCAATAAGCCTTCCGGCGTATTGGTCATAGGAGACAGCAAAGAAAAGAGAAACACCTTGACCCAAGCCGTCTTGGATTATCTCTATCTCAAAGGGGAATTCGATCCCAATCAGCCATCTTTCGTGCCTTCCCCGGCCCATAGGCTGGATAGGAACACCTCGGGGTTGGTCATATTCGGAAAGAAAGATTCTTCATTAAAGGAATTGGAACGGCTCTTCAAGGAGAGAGACCAACTAGATAAGAGATATTACGCCTTGGTGGTCGGAGAGATAGATTGCAAAGGCGAGATAAACGCCCCACTTAAGAAAGACGAGAAATTGGGGAAGGTGACGGTATGCCCCAAATCCAAAGGCGGCAAAGAAGCCAAAACATTATATTGGCCCATAAAGAAATACGATGGCTACACCTTATTGGAATGCGAGCTGATAACCGGCCGCACCCACCAGATAAGGGCCCATCTATCCTATATCGGCCACCCCATATGCGGAGATCAGAAATACGGCGATTTCGAAACGAACAAAAAGCTGAAGGAACGCTTCTTGCTGAAAGACCAGTTCCTCCACGCTCATAGCCTTTCGTTTGGGAATATAGGCAAACCCTTGGAATATCTCTCCAAGAAGAGATTCTTGGCGGACATGCCGAAAGACAAGAAAGACATACTAAATTCTTTGGAGGAAAGAATATGAACGAATTAGCGGAAACAAACGTGAATAGATGGCTATTCTCCGACAAAGTCAGCGAGGAAGACAAAGAAACGATAAGAAATATGCCCGAGGATAAGAAGGACGCTTATTTCTTCAAGGACATAGAATTCGGGACCGGCGGGATGAGGGGGATACTTTCCCCTGGGACCAACTGCATGAATTCCTTCACCGTCAAAAAGGCGGTCATAGCCTTTGGGCAGTTCTTGCTGGAGAAATATGAAGACGCCAAAGAAAGAGGGGTCGTCATCTCCCACGACAATAGGCACAAATCCAGGGAATTCACCTTATTGACCGCGAACATTCTAAACGAGCAAGGGATAAAGGCTTATGTGTTCGATTCCTTAAGGCCGACGCCCGAGCTATCCTTCGCGGTAAGGAAGGCTAACGCCGTCGGAGGGGTCATGATAACCGCCTCCCACAATCCCAAGGAATATAACGGCTTCAAGGTGTACGACCATAAAGGCTGCGCCCTAACTCCCGAAAGCATCGAGCCGTTCTTAAGCAAATTGTCTTTGCTCCCCGACGAACTCTCGGTTGAAGTGGAACCCAAAGCCAACATAAAAGGCGAAACAATCGTCTTAGGCAAGGAATATGATGACGAATACGTAAAAAAGGTGGAAGGCATCCAACTTAACCCCGATCTGGACAAGAAGGGCTTCAAAATCGTTTATACCCCCAACCACGGGACTTCCTACGTCAACGCAATGAGGATATTCACCGAATTGGGATATGAGATAGTCCCGGTGGAGGATCAATGTTCCCCGGACCCGGACTTCATTAACGTCATATCGCCCAATCCCGAAGAAGAGAAAGCTTACGTCGAACCGATCGAAGTAGCCAAGAAAGTGGGCGCCAAATTGGTGGTCATGACCGATCCGGACGGCGATAGATGCGGTTTGGCTTATTTAGATAGAGACGGTGAATATAAGAGGCTGACCGGAAACGAATCCGCCGCGATATTGCTGGATTACATATTGAGCCAAAGGAAAGAAAAAGGGACATTGTCTCCGAATGGCGTCATGTACGACACCATCGTATCTTCGTCTTTGACCAGGGACATAGCCAAAGCCTATGGGCTGACGGTCGAAACGTTCCTGACCGGTTTCAAATACATCGGCGATAGGATCGGATATTACGAGGATTTGGGGAATGGCCCCCATTTCGAATTCGGATACGAAGAATCGTATGGATGCCTGATATCCCCGTTCGTGAGAGACAAAGATGGCTTGCAGGCCATATTGCTCTATTCAGAATGCGCTTTGTATTACTTCCATAAAGGGATGACTCTCGGCGAAGCGCTGATAAAGTTGGAAGAGAAATACGGATTCCACAAAGCTAAGACAGTGTCTATATCCTTCTCGGGCTCCAAGGGCCAAAAAGAGATGGAAGGCATAATGGAGAAACTGAGAAACAATCCGTCCAAAGAGATAATGGGTTTGAAAGTCAAAACCCTTTATGACTGCGAACTTTCTTTAGTCAAAGACGATGAGGGCGATTCGGAAGTTTTGCCCCTTCCGAAGTCCAACGTCCTCAAGTTCGTCTTGAAAGACGGCTCTTGGATCGCGGTCAGACCCTCCGGCACGGAGCCGAAATGCAAATTCTATGCCGAGGCCATTTCAAATAATGTCGAAAACGCTCAAAATAAAGTCGACTTGCTAATAGAAAATCTATTAGAATTGATAGGCGCTTGATTTAGGCGCTTTGCTTTTAAGGAGGCCATCTTATGAAAAAGGGAATGAAGATAACTTCTTTGGTCTTGAACGCTTTGATATTCCTCTGCATCTTGGCGGGCACCATTTACGTTTTGATAATCCAAGAAGTGAACAACGCCTCCATTTTGGCGCAGATCGAGACCGCTTGGCCTTTGGGCATCGCCGGCTTGGTGATGGCCATAACCGACGCTTATTCCTTAAAGAAAAAAGACCACAAATTGGCGGGATTCCCGGTATGGCTGAAATTCATCACCACTTCCGCCAGCCTTTTCTTGGTCGTTTATTTGGTCATCATGTCCACTTTGGTCAATCCCGAAGGAGACATCGGATATCCTTCCTTGATGGCTTTGGTCACCACCCCATATGGATTGACCATCATCGTCATTCCTTTCATCTTGGCCATGGTGTCCTTCATCTTCATCGAAAAAGGAAGGGCTTTGAGCTATAAATTGTTCTGGACCGCGATCATCGTCCCCGTCATTTACGGCGCGCTTATCATGACCTTGGATTCCTTTGGGATATTGGAAGCCCCGGTATTCTTCCTTGAAGCTTCAAGCTGGGCGGAAGGCTGGACGACCAATTTGATCTATGTCGGAGTCATATTGGTCAGCTTGATGGTCTTAGGCATCTTGTTGCTCATCTTCCATAATATCGGCATCAAAGGGAAAATCGCCGCCATCGACGAGACCGTCAACGAAGTGGCGGACGAAGAAAGTAAGCCCGAAATCGAGCAAGAAAAGATTTCGCCTTTGAAGATAATCCACATCAACCCCGTCGACAAAAGCTGGCAGTTGGTGGTTTCCGATACGGGACTGATCGAAATATTCCCCACTCAAGCCGACGCCATAAAAGAAGCCTGCAAATTGGCCAAAGACAATCCTTATTCCATCCGCGTCCATGTCGGAAAGGGAAAATGATATATCAGTCTTTGAGAAGCAATTCTTCCAACGTCAACGCCGCTCCGTCTTCGCTCAATCCCTTCTTGGTATGGGGGAAGCGAGATAGGAGCTTTTTCGATTTGGAATCGGACATGGCGTAAGGGTGCCCGGCATTCAGTAGCATTTCGTAATCGTTGTCGGAATCCCCTATCGCTATGGTGTCTTCTTTGCTTATGTTCAAAGCCTTTTGGATCAAGGACAAGGCGAATCCTTTGTCTATCCCCTTCATGTACATTTCCGAATATTTGGATGAGGTCCAATGACGGTAGCCATACCCTGGATGGGATTCCACCAATTCCTTCAAGAATTCAACGTCCTCATCTTCCGATTTGAACAATACGGTAAGCACGTCTTCCTTGATTTCGACGTCAAGAGAGCAAATCTCGTTCATCCCTTTGTATGGGAAATACATATCCAGGAAATCGTCGTGGTTGGAGCAATATATGTTGGTCTCGGACTCCGCCATGAAAGATAGGAGTTTGTCCTTGGCTTTATCGTATATTTCCTGGACTATGTCCTTATTAAACATATAGCCCTTCTTTATCAAGAAAGACGAATAGCGGTGGGCCCATAAGCCGTTATAGGCGATAAAAGGAGAGGAAGTCCCTATTTCCTTTATATAGGGCATAATGGCCCTTATGGGACGCCCGGAAGATAAGACTATCTCATGGCCTTCTTCATTCAAGCGTCTTAAAACTTCCACGGTCTTTAAGCTCAACGGGGCGTTCCCATTGGTCAAAGTCCCATCTATGTCCAAGGCTATGAGCTTCTTTTTCATTGACTTATTATAATGTCCGTCGATACTATTTGCCACGAGTGATAATATACCTTTATGATCAATATCTATTATTCCCCAAGCTGCTCCAGCTGCCGCAAAGTCCTTGCCTGGTTCAAGGAACAAGAAATACCCTATAAAGCCATCGACATCTTTTCGGGGAAACTAACCAAAAAAGACATAATCCAGATATTATATAAGTCCGAAAACGGGACTTCCGACATAATATCGAAAAGGAGCAAGATATTAAGCCAAAACGACATCGACATCGATTCGATGAAGATTTCGGAATTGATCGATTTCGTTTTAAAGAACCCTTCGGTTTTGAAAAGGCCGATAATCGTGGACGATAGAAGGGTGGTCGTTGGCTATAACGAAGAAGAGATAACCGTCTTCCTCCCAAGATTGAAGAAACTCGCGGCCGGATATTGCTCCAAGAACGAATGCCCGGTATATGAAACCTGCGAATCGAAAAGCGAATCTTCAAGCATTTGATTGAACGACTTTAAAACAAAACGGCAAGTTCATCGCTTGCCGTTTATTGCTATTTCCTGCTATCTAGCGCCCTTATGGCCTTTGGTTTTTTGTTCAAGACGAATTCGATGTTTTCGGATTCCAGCAATTCTTTGAGCAAATTGGTGGCGTCCGCTTCGTTGTTGAATTCCAATTCTATTTCGTAATCGGTCAATCCGTTGTATTCGTTTTCGTCCAAGGAAAGCTTCCCGCCCATGTAAGGGATATCCGTCCTTCTGGTGGTAAGGGAAGTCAATATCTCCAATTTGTCGACTTCGATATCCATCATGATCAAGAAACGCTTCAAGTCGTTCTCGGGGAAGATGCCTTTGTTCTCAAACGAATCGAATTGCTCGTCCGTGAGCCTCGAGGTCTTTTCCAACAATCCTTGGGACAAAGGGGCCTTTAGGGTCATGTCGTAATGGCCTCCCCTTCTTCTGATGCGCAATCCCAAACCTTCTTTCCTCAAAGACATGTCCTTGCTGTCCACATAATAATTCTTCTGGATGAAAGGGGAATAATCCTTGAATCTGGTAACCAGTCGTTCGTATTCTTCTTTTTTCACCAATGCTTTGGCTTCTATTTCTATCGCGTTGCTCATATTTGTCCTCGGTTATGCTATTATAACCACGTTATGAATCTGTTTGTAATTCTTGAAAGCACTTCCTTTCCAACTTATGGTTGGGTGCTTATCGGCGTATTCGCCTTTTTGATCGTTTTGGGAACCATCGTTTTCTTGGTCCTCTCTAGGAGAAAGACATCATCCAAGCCGGAGGTTAACGCCAATGGCTGCGCTCTGGCCTTGGGCGGCAAAGACAACGTCGTTTCCAAAGAGCTCAGAGGTTCCCGCATCATCGTTTCTTTGAAAGATTTCTCGCTTGTCGATCACGAGGCATTGAAAAAAGCCGGCGTGACCGGCTTTATCCAAGCTTCCGACAAATTGACCTTGGTCATCAAGGACGGAGCCAAAGAATTATACGATTCCCTTTTCTCTGAATAAGGCTTCCAATTTCTCTTTCGGAAGGCCCATCACGTTGGAATAGCTGCCTTCTAGGTTTTTGATCAGACCGCATTCGTCTTGGATGCCATAAGCCCCCGCCTTGTCGAAGGGCTTGTATTTTTCTAAGTAGTCCAATATCTGCTCATTTGATAAAACGTTGAATTCCACGGTGGTCACGTCCTCGGAAATGACGATTTCCTTTCCGTCGTAGAAGGCGAATCCCGTGATGACTTCCTCTTTCTTCCCGGATTGCATTTCTAGCATCCTTATCGCGTCTTTCTTATCTTTCGGCTTCCCTAAGGGAATGCCATTTAAAACAACGACCGTGTCCGCGGAAAGGATATAGGAGGAGGGGTGGGTTTTGATTATGGCCTCGACTTTTAGCTTGGCTTCTTCTTTGGCCAAGGAAAAAACATCCACTTTGCCAATCAAAGAAGATTCGTCCACTTCGGGAGCGATTATCTCGAAATCTTTTATTATCTCGCCCAATATCTCTTTTCTTCTCGGGGATTTGGAAGCGAGGATGAAATTCATTTGCGGGAGGCAACGTTCATGATGATGGTTATGATCATCGGGTTGCGCTCGGTCTTTCTGGCGATGTATTTGGATACCGCGTTTCTTATATAGATCTTCAATTCGGAAATCGGCAATCTCAAAGAAAGCCCCTTCCTCAAGGCTTCCTCGGCCTCGATTTGGATGTGCCTGCTGACGTGATCGGTGCCTTGGGTGGCAAAACCCCTGGCATAGATTATCGGCGGAACTATGACTTTGTTCGATTT
>CAVIYC010000046.1:0-6326 GCA_963647095.1 Oscillospiraceae bacterium
ATCATGAATATTGGACGCGTAAAATCCCGTGTTTTCTATGGAAAAGCAGTTCGGATTTCGCGTCGCTAGGCCCACCATATAGAAAGTTAAGCGGGATTAAAAAATCTCGCTTTTTCTTTCAAATACGCATGGCTTCCATATTAACAAAATATGATCGCAAGCGATTTCCCTATACAAAAAGGGTGAACGTTAATTTAGAATACATATCTTGGGTATAACCCAAAGGCAGGAGATTTCATCATGATCGTCGATAAATTTGATACCTTGGTCCAAAAGCTTAAATGGAACGTTTTGAAAGAAGTCTGCAAATCCTACTGGGATGGGACTTTGGAAGAAGACAAGCAAAAGATCGCTTTGAAGATCTCCCCGGGACCCAATCCGGAATACAGGGAATCGATCGAGAGAGAAAGGGAAATCGTCGAAGAGAGAATCAAATTGGCCTTGGGCGGAAACAAAGAAAACCCCAACATGATCGAAGTCATCAAATCGGCTTGCGACCAATGCCCTTTCGGCGGGATGTACGTGACCGACATCTGCCGCGGATGCATCGCCCATAGATGCGCCCAAGCTTGCAGAATCGGCGCCATCTCCTTTGGAGCCGACCATCGTTGCAAAATCGACAAAACCAAATGCGTCAACTGCGGAATGTGCGCGAAAGCCTGCCAATACGGGGCAATCGTCAATAGGCAAAGGCCCTGCGAGCAAGCCTGCAAGATCAAAGCCGTCAATCATTTGGATGGCTACGCCAGCATCGACGAAGAAAAATGCGTCCGTTGCGGACAATGTTCCGCCGCTTGCCCTTTCGGCGCCATAATGGACAAATCCTACATCACCAAATGCATCGATATATTGAAGGATTCTTTATCCGGAAAGAACAGCAACGTCTATTTGATTCTGGCCCCTTCCGTGAAAACCCAAACCAGGCATGAGACCTTGGGCCAAGTCGTCACCGCTTGCAAAACCATCGGCTTCACCAACGTGACCGAGGCGGCTTTGGGCGCCGACATCGTCGCCTTAAACGAAGCCAAGGACCTCGAAAGAGAAGGAAGCTGCACTTCCAGCTGCTGCCCGGCATTCGTGATGTATGTGAAGAAAGCCTTTCCGACTTTGGCCGAGAAAGTCTCGGAGAACTATTCCCCGATGGCGGCGTTGGCCAAACACATCAAGATGAAAGACCCTGATGCCAAGACCATTTTCGCCGGCCCCTGCATCGCCAAAAAGATGGAAATGTTCAGAGAAGATTCTTCCAAATGGGTCGACTGCGTCATCACTTTCGAAGAATTGCAGGCTTTGATCGATTCTAGGGGAATCGACGTCAAAACCTTGGAAGAGACTTCCTTGGATCAAGCCAGCTTCTTCGGCCGCATATTCGCCCGTTCCGGCGGATTGTCCGACGCGGTGGTCCAAGCTATGAAAGAAAACGGCTCGGAATTCGAAGTCAAAGCCGTCAAATGCTCCGGATTGGATCAATGCCGCACGGCCCTAACCCAAATGAAAACCGGACGTTTGCCCGGCAACTTCCTAGAAGGCATGGCTTGCCCGGGAGGCTGCGTCGGAGGGCCTTCCGCCCTAAGGCATGAGCCGATGAAAGACCCCATCACCATCGACAAATACGGCGAAGAGTCATCGATGCAAAGCATCAAAGCCTCCGTTTCGGCCTTGAACGTCGATTGTTCCATCGCCAACAACAAAGATTGAGACGAAAGCCGCCGGGAAAGGCGGCTTTTCTTTGGAAAAGACATCAATATGTGCTAATCTTACGCACGTAACCCAATCGGATTCTTTAGAATCGATTGAAAGTTAGGAGAACGAATATGATTGAAGAAGCCTTGAATGACCAAGAGATAGCCAGAAGGGAAAAGCTCCCGAAATACGAAGAATTGGGAGTCGATCCTTTCGGTTCCCGTTACGAATGGAAAGACCAAATCAAGGACTTGAAAGAAAAATACGGCGATCTCAGCGAAGAAGAGCTAAACGCCACGACCATCGAAGTCAACGTCGCCGGACGCTTGCTCTCCATCCGCAGAATGGGCAAGGCTTCCTTTGTGAACATCCACGACGAATATGGCAATATGCAAGCCTGGATCGGATTGAACGTCATCGGCGAAAACGCCTATAACGTCTTCCGTTTGGCCGATTTGGGCGACATCGTCGGCTTGAAGGGGACTTTGATGAAGACCAGGACCGGCGAATTGACCATCCGCGTCACCGAATACACCCACATTTCCAAGTGCCTCAAACCTTTGCCGGAGAAATTCCACGGTTTGACGGATTTGGAAGAGCGCTGCCGCCATCGTTACGTCGATTTGATCGTCAACGACGATTCCAGGCGCGTCGCCTTGCTTAGGCCGGCAATCGTGAAAGCCATCCGCAATTATTGCGACGAACTCGGCTTCGTCGAAGTGGAAACCCCGGTCTTATCTCCTATCGCCGGCGGAGCCGCGGCCAAGCCCTTCATCACCCACCATAACGCCTTGGACAAGGACTTTTATCTTAGGATCGCGACCGAATTGAACCTCAAAAAATGCATGATCGGCGGAATCGACCGCGTTTATGAAATCGGGCGCATCTTCCGCAACGAAGGCATGGATAACCGCCACAATCCGGAATTCACCACCATCGAGTTATATCAGGCTTACGCCGATTTGACCGACATGAGGAAATGGGCCGAGAACCTGCTTAAAACCATCGCCGAAGAAGTGATGCACAAAGAAGTCTTCCATTGGCGCGGCCACGACATCGATTTGTCCAAGCCCTTCCAAAACATTTCCATGGCCGACGCCATCAAAGAAAAGACCGGCGTGGACTTCAATAAGCAAATGACTTTTGAAGAAGCCAAGGCTTTGGCCGAAGAACATCATTTGGATATCGAAGACACTTGGACTAGCGTTGGCCACATCATGCAGGGATTCTTCGACGAATTCGTCGAGGAGACCTTGATCCAGCCGACCTTCATCCACACTTACCCGATTGAGATTTCCCCGCTTACCAAAAAGACCGCCGACCCTCGTTTCGTCGATAGGTTCGAACTCTTCATCGCCGGGGCTGAAATCGCTAACGCATATTCGGAATTGAATAACCCCTTTGACCAAAAAGAACGTTTCTTGGCCCAAATGGAAGCCAGGGAACATGGGGACGAAGAAGCCAACGAAATCGATTATACCTTCTTGGACGCCATGAATTACGGCATGCCTCCAGCTGGCGGAATCGGCTTGGGAATCGATAGGCTGACCATGCTTTTAACCGAAGAAGACGCCATCCGCGAAGTCATCCTCTTCCCGACCATGAAAAACGAATAAAAAACGAAAGGATCCATGCATTTGGGTTCTTTTTGGATAAGTAAAGCGAGAAGCCAAAAGGCTTTCGTAGGTGAATTATGTCTAAGACATTGGCCAAGCTGAAGAACATGCTTGGGGGCCAAATAGATCTTACCGGCCCGAAATTGTTCAAAAATCTGTTGTTGTTTACCCTCCCGATCGTCCTTTTGTCGTTGCTTCAATTGATTTACACCGAAGCCGACCAATTGGTCGTCAACTATTTCGGCGGGGGATACCGCTCATTCGTGGCCGTATCCACGAACGGCCCTTTGATCAACCTCATAATCGCCTTGTTCTTGGGCCTTTCGGTCGGAGCCAACGTCGTAATGGCCAGAGCCAAAGGAAAAGGAGACAAAGTCAAAGCCGAAAGGACTTTGCATATGTCGATGTTCCTTTCTTTGGTGGTGGGGGTCGGAGCCGGAATCATCGGTTTCTTCGTCTCCCCTTACCTTTTGGAAATAATGAAAGTCCACGAGGAAGTAATCGATAAGGCCACGACTTACCTCAGGCTATATTTCATCGGCTTGCCGTTTTTGATGATCTTCAACTATGGCTCTTCCATCCTTAGGGCCATGGGCGATAGCAAAAGGCCTTTGTACACTTTGATAATATTCGGAGTCGTGAACGTCGGTTTGAATTTCCTTTTCGTCATCCCTTTCAAGATGGACGTGCTGGGAGTTGGCTTGGCCACGGTCATCTGCGAGGCGGGCGAGGCCGTCGCCATCTTGCTGTTCTTGGCTTTGAACAAGAAAGCCTATGTCCGTTTCGACATCAAAAAATTGTTCAAAGTCCATTGGAAAGAGATAAAGGACATATTAGCCAATGGCATTCCCGCCGGATTGCAGTCCTTGGCTTTCACTTTGTCCAACGTATTCATCCAAACTTCGATAAACGCTTTTGGTTTGGCCATTACCGCCGGCTTCTCCGCCTCATCCCAAGCCGAGAACTTCATTTACATGATAATGAACGGCTTCTCGGTGGCGGTGGTTTCCATAACCGCCCAAAACGTGGGAGCCAAAAACGAACGCAACATAAGGAAGATCTTGCTATATTCCACTTTGACGGTGGCGGTATTGGGCTTATTGGTCGGAGGGATATTCGCCATCTTCAGAGATGAGATAATATCCATCTTCCTATCGGAAAAATCCGTGGATTCCGCCGAAGAGCTTCTTTTGGCCAAACAAATGGGAACCGAGCGGCTTTTGATCATATCCCTCACTTATTTCTTATGCGGGATAATGGATACGGAAGGGGCTTATTGCAGGGGGTTGGGCCATGCCATATCCCCGGCCATCATCACCTTCTTCACCGTTTCGGTAACCCGCATATTGTTCATTGAGACGTTATTTAGGTACGTCGAATATTTCCACACCCCAGAATGGGTCACTTGGTCATGGGTGGTGTCTTGGGTTTTGGCCTCGGCGGCATATTGGATAGTCATTCCGAAATATAGGCGCGAAGCCTTCGAAAAGATCGAAAGAAGCATCCCAAACAACAAAGAAGCCTACGAAAAGGCCATTTCCAACTTCAAAGAAAGGTTCGAAATCGAACCCGAAATGGAGATATTCTCTCCCGGAAGGTTGGAAATAATCGGAAATCACACCGACCATCAAGGCGGCATATGCTTGGTCGCCGGCTGCAGCCTTGGGATATATGGGGCCATAAGCAAAAGATTCGATGACAAAGTGGAAATAATCTCCGAAGGATTCGAACCGGTCTCATTCTCCATCAATGATTTGTCAAACGATGAGAAGGGCTCTTCATTATCGTTGGCCAAAGGGGTTTTGTGTTATCTTAAGTCCCATGGCTACGCTCTTGGGGGGTTTTCCGCCTCGTTTACCAAAGATTTGCCGATTGGAGCGGGCATTTCCTCTTCCGCGGCGTATGAACTAATGATCGCCGAATGTGTTAATTCTTTGTTTAACGGAGGGAACATCTCCAAAGAAGAAAAGGCGTTGTCCGGCAAATTCGCCGAGAACGTCTATTTCGGGAAACCGTGCGGATTGTTGGACCAAATCGGTTCCGCCTACGGAAACGTTAACCTCGTGGATTTCAAAGAAGAGAAACCCAAAATCAAATCCGTCATATTCCCGAAACGCTGGAAGTTGGACATAATCTTGGTGAATCCTGGATCGTCGCACGAAGGATTGAACCAACTATATTCTTCAATAAAAGACGATATGGATGAGGCAGCTTCCGCCTTAGGGGCCAAACGCCTATCCGAGGCCAATCCAAATTTGTTGGAGAATGTCTCTTTGGAACAAAGCAAAAAAGATAGGGCTTTGCATTATTTCTCCGAGATCAAACGCGTCGAAGAAGCCTATTCAAGCATCAAGAAAAAAGATAGAAAACGCTTCCTTTTGATGATTGAGGAAGGGGAAGAGAGCCAAGAAAAGCTCCTTAGAAACACCTATCTGGAAAACGAATACGAGCATTCTCCGCAAGAAGCCATAGATTACGCCAAGTCCATACTAAATGGAGAAGGAGCCTCCCGCGTAATGGGCGGTGGATACAAAGGCTGCATCATCTCCTTCGTCCCAAAGAAAAACGCCGATGACTATATTTCCAAGATGAAAGAAAAATACGGCGACGATTCAGTTTATTCAGCCAAGATATCAGAAGGGAGCCATCGCTTATGAAAACCATAGCCCTCGTCTCGTTGGGGTGCGCCAAAAACCTCGTGGATTCCGAAATGATTTTGGGAATGTTCCGAAGCGGGAATTACCGTTTCACCTCCTCTCCCAAAGAAGCGGACCTTATCATCGTCAATACCTGCGGTTTCATCGAAGACGCCAAAAGGGAAGCCATCGACACCATTTTGGATATGGCCAAATACGACGGCAAATTGATGGCGGTGGGGTGCTTCGTGGAAAGGAACCTCGAAGAATTGAAGAAAGAGATTCCGGAAGTGGATCTTTGGGTTCCCATCAAAGACTACAAGAGCCTCCATAAGCATATAGACGAGCTTTTGGGAGAAGACGACGTCTCCCCCATAAATCCCCTTCAAAG
>CAVIYC010000047.1:0-6283 GCA_963647095.1 Oscillospiraceae bacterium
CGCAGCAGAATAGCCAAGTAAGGGCTGGAACGCGGCCAGAGCCATCTTCCGCTCCGAACATAAAGTCGTACATGCTGGGGGAAACGCTTAAGCCTCCGAGAGAGCTGACATAAGCGGGGGCGAAGCCGGCAAAGACGCTGCAAACGCCCAATAAGACTGAAATGACAAGAATGATTACATTAACCATATATATTGACCTCCAATTGCAATTTAACCATTTTCCTACAAGTTAAACAACGGGAGCGGCCGCTTTTCTCATTTTCCAAGAATAGAAAAGAGCCGCGCGGGCGGCTCTTGGAGATATTGGACTTTTTATTCGGCTTTCGGAGCTTCTTTGGAAGGAGGAACGTTGTTTTCTTCGACGGGCTTGGAAGCGGCGTCGACGATGTTTTCCTCAGCCACCGAATCGTTGATGATCTTAAGCCTTTGGGCGCGACGGGCTTCGCGTTCGTTGCTCACATCGCGTTTCTTGGCAAAGACATGCAAGCTTATGGCGGCGATCAAGGCTCCGGCCAAAATCAAGATGAAGCCGATCCAACGGAAGGTCAATAATCCATTGGAACCCTGCAAGATCTTTTGTTGGGCCTGCAAGAGATAATTGTCGCTATAGGCGACCTGCAAATAGTCGGCAATGAAGCCGAGGATAATCAAAGTCAAACCAGCCACGCCGAACAAGGATTCGAAAACGATCCAGAATATTTCCGGCTTGCTTAGGTTTTTCTTGGCCTTTGTTTCTTCCATAAGCTAGTCCTTTCGAAAATAGATGAGGTTAATTAGGCTTTGGGCATTCCGGTGCGAGGATCGATTTCGGTCGGTTCTTCGTTATTGGCCGCGGCCTCTTCCGGCTTATGCTCGGTAGGGGCGGCATTGGCGTCGGGAACGATCTTGTTGTTGCCGTTTTTGGCGATTTCGACCAATTCGTTGATCAAAGGGAGATAGGTGGCTCTGAATTCGGGCTCGACCGCTTGGACGTATTCGCCGATGGTCTTTTGGGTTTCGTTCATGACCTGGCCGAAGTTCTTGCCTTCCGGAAGATCGCGCCTGCCGGTCATGTTCTCCACCAAGGAGACGACGGCGTCGGCGACTTTCATATAGGCCGCATCGGTGATCTTGCTGTTGTTGTTTTTGACTTGCATGACCAAATTGAAGGTGGCGCCCAAATCGTTGCCGATGAAGCGGCTGGCCGGGGTTTCCTCGCCATTGGCTTCGCGGCGGGCTTGGTTGTATTCGTTGAACAATTTAATCATCTCGTTGCCCATGGTGAGATAGCAGACGGCGCGATAGAGTTTCTCTTCGTCCAAATCGGCTTTCTCGGCTTCCGCGACGTCGATGCCTTTGCTCTTGGCGTCTTTGATGATGCCTTGGATCATGGCTTCGATGTTTTCATGGATTGGGACGACGCCCTTATAGATGGCTTGGTGTTGGGCGTGGTCGACGCGGATTCCGTCGGTGGCCACTTTGATGATGGTGGAATCGTCGCCATAGACTTCGGCGAACCAATCGCGGATGGTCTTTTCCAATTTCTCTCCGTTTTCGCCGGAGTTGTTCAAAATCGAGCGGAGCGGGGTGTTCTCGTCCAATTCGACCAAAATGGAACGCTTTTTCTCGTTGTAGAGATTGATGTCATAAGATTCCTTGACCAAAGCGTATTCAAGGGTGTCTCTGACCACCACTTTGTAGTGGAGCAAGGTGGTCAATACTTGGGTGATTTGATTCATGCTTTTCCTTCTTTCTTGATTTAGAGTTTCTCCTCTAACGGGCAGTTTTGCTAAATCAGCGAAGCGTCCTTCTCGGACGTGGATTTCCGATAACGAAAAACATATCGTTATGGCAATGTAATTATTATCCGTAAACGCTATGCCTTTATCAAGATAAAGTGCATCGCTTCGATAAATGAAAAGCCCATCTTTTTCCGATGGGCATAATAATCTTATTTGCCGAATTTGGCTTTTAGGGCGTCGACTTTGTCCAATCTCTCCCAAGGGAGGTCCAATTCGTCGTGTCCGAAGCTGCCGTAAACCGAGACTGAACGGTACTTGAAGTTGGGCTTAGTCAGATTGAAGGCCAAGCTGATGGCTCCGGGTCTGGCGTCAAAGATTTCCCTAACAGCCTCCAAGATAAGGTTTTCGTCCACGTGAGCGGTTCCGAAAGTGTCGATGGACACTGACAAAGGCTCGGCGATGCCAATGCCATAGGACAATTGGACTTCGAGTTTGTCGGCCGCGTTGGCCGCCACCAGATTCTTGGCGATATAACGGGCGTAATAAGAAGCCGACCTATCGACTTTGGAAGGGTCTTTGCCAGACAAAGCCCCACCGCCGTTGCGGCAATATCCGCCATAGGTGTCGACGATCAATTTCCTGCCGGTCAATCCGGTGTCGCCGTCCGGTCCGCCCATCTCGAATCTTCCGGTCGGATTGATGAGGGTCTTGAAATCCTCGTTGAGGTTATAGGACTTGACGACCGGGATCATTATTTCGTCATGGATGTATTTCTTGAATTCCGCTTCGTTGAAATCTGGATCGTGCTGGCAAGACATCAAGATCGTGTCGATCTTTGGGTCTTTGTCGGTGTAATCGATGGTTACTTGGCCTTTCATGTCCGGGCGGGAATGTTTGAATTCGCCATTCTTTCTCTTTTCCGCCGCCAATTTCATCAAATCGTTGGCGATGGAAATGGCCAAAGGCATGTAGTTTTTGGTCTCTTTGGAAGCGTATCCGAAGATGATGCCTTGGTCTCCGGCTCCCTGAGCCAAGATATCTCCGCGATCGACGCCGATGGCGATGTCGTTGGATTGGTCTTTGGTGCGGATGTCGATTTTGCAGGTGTCGGCCCCGATGCCGATTTCGGGTTTGGTGTAGCCGATTTCTCTTAAGACGTTTCTGGCGATCGATTCGTAATCAACCTTGGCGTTGGTGGTTATTTCGCCCGAGATGAGGATATATTCCCTGGTGGCGAAAACCTCGCACGCCACGCGGGAATGCTCATCTTGCCTCAAGCATTCGTCCAAGATGGCGTCGGCGATTTGGTCGCAGACTTTGTCGGGGTGCCCTTCCGAGACCGATTCGCTGGTGAATAAGCGTTTTTCCATATGATAAATACCTCCTAGCAACAAAAAGCCCTCCCACATGCAGGAGGCTCAATGTCATGAGATCCCTTCAAACGTCGTTCCAGATGTGGGGTCTGGCTAGAACAAGCACTTACTGCTATAGCAGAGTTGCTAGCGTACTTTCTCAGTTCTTGTGAACGCTTCTTGACGTCTGACTTTTGTCGAGGGAGATTTTAACCCTTCACGTTGCCTCCGTTCAAGGGGGAAGGCTTTATTTTTTCTAGCATGCCGTTCTTTTTCATCACCCTTATGACGGGAAGCAAGACGGCGCCCACCACGATGCTTGAAGCCAACGAGACGGCCAAACGTATGATGGTCTCGACGAAAACTATCTCGATCGCGTATCCGATAATCAAAGAATCCAGCCACATGGCCAAGGTATTGCCCAAAGTCAAAAAGATGGAGGACACCAACATGCCAACGAAGAAGATAACCGGCCTATCGTATAAGGGCTTTCCGCGTTTTCTCGAGACGAAATCGAACAAGAACAAGACAAAGGCCCTTAGAAGATGGGGCAACATCCACAAAACGGTCGTCGGACCCAAGCCATATCCGGAAGTCAATTGCTCCAAGAAAGAGCCAAGCAAAGCCACGATCAAGCCATCCGGCAAGCCAGAGGTCAAGGTGGTGAAGCATAATGGCAAGGCCGCGAAGGAAATCTGGACGTTTCCCAGCCTAATCTTCAAAAACGATAATCCTATATATAAAGCGGTCATCATCCCATCCAAGCAAATCCTAAGGATGGTCAAATGAGGCCCTTTTTCCTTTTTGGGGGCTTTTTTCTGCCTCCCAAAAGACTTGGGGTTTTCCCCTTTCTTTTCTTCAGGAAGCACTTCGGTATCCGTTTTCACTTCGATTTCCGTGCTCATCGTCGGCTTTGAGTATAACCAATTAGAAAAATAAGCAAAGAAAAAAGGGAGGCAGGCTCCCTTAATTTTCCAATGCGTCCTTCAAGGCTTTCGCGAATTGGGCGGGGCAAGAGGTGTCTTTCCCTCTGGATCCCGGGCATTTGACGTCGCTTAGCAAAGAGATCAGATCTTCGACTTTGCGGCCTTCCGCCAAACGGGAAACCCCTTGGGTATTGCCGGCGCAGCCACCGACGAAGACCACTTTCTTGACGATGCCGTCTTCGATGGTTATGTCGATTCTTCTGGCACAAACCCCGCTCGGGGTATAGGAAATGGTCTTTTCCATTTATTTGACGATGGTTCCGTAGATGGTGCCGGAGCAAGCGGCGCCGTTGGCTTCGTCGGTGTCGATATGCATGGCCAAGGCGTATTTGTCGGAAACGCGGACGATAGTGTCGCCGAAGATGGTTTCTCTGCCGGTTCCGGTGACCAAGACTTTGACGATTTCGCCGTTTTCGACTCCGAAGGCTTTGGCATCGGCCGGGGTCATATGGATATGGCGTTTCGCGATGATGACGCCTTCTTTGATTTCGATTTCCTTGCCATTGAGAGGGTTTCTCAAAGTGATGGGGGCCGAACCCGCCAAATCGCCGGATTCGCGGATGGGGGCGCTGACTCCCAAAGAGCGGGCGTCGGTCAAAGAAAGCTCGACTTGGTCGGCGGATCTGGTCGGTCCGAGAATGGTGACGCCGGCGATTACGCGTGGTTTGCCTGTCTTGGGATTGACAGGTCCCACCAAATCCAATTTGACGTCAGAGGCGAACTGACCCGGTTGGGAAAGCTCTTTGCGGACGTTCAATTTGCCTTCGCCGTCTTTGACATCCTGAAGATAATCCAAAGTCTTCTGAGAGATGTGGATGTGGCGGGCGGAGGTTTCTACGATAAATTTAAGTTCTTCCATAATGTATAAGTTCTCCTGGACGGAATAATTATATTATCGAATTCTTTTCTTAAAAGAAGGAAAACGAAGATGGCGAAAAACCGACGTTAAGGATTTTCGTTCGAATTAAGAAAGAAAAAGGTAGCTAGCCCCTTTCAAAATGGGATATATTAACGGCATGGAAGAATTGGAACCGAAAAACGAGAAAAAAGAAACGGAAGAAGAAGAGTCCGAATCCAACGTCGCGACCATAACGACGGAAGAATTGGAATCTATCATCAAATCCAGGAACAAAGCCGGGTTGCGGACCGTTTTCGAAACGGTTCCGGACATCGACATCGCCGAGGCGGCGGACCATTTGGAGATCACCGAATTGATTTTCCTTTTCAGGGAAGGGACCCCTTCCGAGACCGCGCCGATATTCGACGAATTGTCGCAAGACAAAAAAGAAGAATTGATAAAGGCCATGACCGACAAGGAATTGGTCTCTTTGATCGCCGAGCAATACGCTGACGACTTGGCCGATACCGTCGGAGACATGCCGGCGAACTTGGCCACCAGGGTCTTAAGGGCGGCCGACAAGGACATGAGGGCCAACATCAACGCGTTGCTGAAATACGCCGACGGCACGGCCGGGGCCATCATGACCACCGAATTCTTGGAATTCAAGCAGACCGAGACGGTTAAAAACACAATTTCCCGCATTAGGGAAATCGGAAAGGACGCCGAAACCGTATATACCATTTTCGTCATGGACAAATCTCGCGAATTCGTGGGAACCGTCGACTTGGACGATTTGATTTTCGCCTCTTCCGACCAAACTTTGGAAGAAATAATGAACAAGGACGTTCCTTCTTGCCACGCTTCCACCGACCAAGAAGAGGTCGCCAACTTGTTCAGGCGTTACGACCTGAATGCCATGGCGGTCTTAAACGAAGACGATAGATTGATCGGCATCGTCACCATCGACGACGCGGTCGACGTCTTGACCGAAGAGGCCACCGAGGATATCGAAGCCATGAGCGGCGTTCAGGCTTTGGACGATTCTTATATGAAGACCAGCCCGATCCAAATGACCAAAAAATGCGTCCCTTGGATAGTGGCTTTGTTGATCCTTGGAACGTTTTCGTCGCTTATCCTATCGATTTTCGAGGAAAAAATACAAGTTTTGCCAATCTTGACGGCCTTCGTTCCCGTCCTTATGGATACGGGCGGAAACGCCGGAGGCCAAACCATATCTTTGATGGTTCGTGGCTTGGCCTTAAAGGAATTCACCCTCAAGGATTTCGGAAAGATAATCTTGAAGGAATTCTTGTCGGCTTTGCTCATTTCCCTCTTGGTTTCCGCGTTCGGCTTTATATGGTTCACCATCGAGCAATATACCGG
>CAVIYC010000048.1:0-2211 GCA_963647095.1 Oscillospiraceae bacterium
CCTTAAAAGGCGAGCAGTTGGAAGGAATGACCGCCATCCATCCCTTATATGACAGGGAATCCAAGATAATATGCGGATCTTTCGTCACTTCCGATAGCGGGACCGGGTGCGTGCATACCGCTCCGGACCATGGCTTGGACGACTTCAACGTTTGCCTGAAATACGGCATCAAGCCTTTCTGCCCGGTAGATGAGAGAGGATATATGCATTTAAGCGAGAACGATCCATTGAATGGTTTGTTCTACGAAGAAGCCAACGACAAAGTGGTGGAAATGCTTAGCGAAAAAGGCGTGATGCTAAAAGAAATAGACATCGTCCACTCCTACCCGCACGATTGGCGCACCCATAAGCCAGTCATCTTCAGGGCCACCCCGCAATGGTTCTGCTCCATTTCCCCGATTAGGGAGAAATTGCTCGATGAAATCCATAAAATCCATTGGGAACCGGCTTGGGGCGAGCAAAAGATGGTCAACATGATCAAAGACCGTTTGGATTGGTGCATCTCCAGGCAAAGGGCCTGGGGCGTGCCTATCCCCGTAATATACGAAGAAGACGGAACGCCGATAATCAGCAAAGAAGTCTTCGATCACATCAAGGGAATAATCGAAAAAGAAGGCTCCAACGCCTGGTGGATCAAATCCGCCAAGGAATTGTTGCCCGATAATTACGTTTCCGAAAAATCCCCGAACGGAAAATATTACAAAGAAACCGACATCATGGACGTCTGGTTCGATTCCGGCTCCTCCTGGAACGGGGTTTTGAAGGAAAGAAACATGCCTTATCCCTCCGATTTGTATTTGGAAGGAAATGACCAATACCGCGGATGGTTCAACGCTTCGCTTATTTTGTCCACGGCCGTAAATGGCGTCGCGCCTTTTAAGACTTGCCTAACGCATGGCTGGGTCATGGACGACAATTGGCAGAAGATGTCCAAATCCGCCGGGAACGGCATCGACCCTTCCAAGATCGCCAACCAATTCGGGGCCGACATCCTGAGGCTCTGGGCCGCTTCGGTCAATTATGAGGCGGACGTTCGCATCTCCGAGTCGATAATATCGACCATTTCTGACCAATATAGGAAGATCAGAAACACCTTCCGCTTCATCTTGGGCAACCTCCATGACGGAGAGAACGCCTACGTCGCGCCGGAAAAAGCCCTCAAATTATGGCCGCTAGACCGCTGGACTTTGGGAAGGTTGGAGCAGCTTATCGCCGCGGTCAGGAAAGATTACGATTCCTATAGCTTTGCCTCCGCTTCCGGAAAGCTCAACAACTTCATGGTCGACCTTTCTTCCTTCTATTTGGATTTCGCCAAAGACATCTTGTATTGCGACTCTGCCGCTTCGGAAAGAAGAAAAGCCGTCCAATATGTCTTATTCACCTTGGGGAAGAGCCTTTGCTATTTATATAACCCCATCTTGCCGTTTACCATGGAAGAGGTCTATTTCGCTTTGCCTTTAAAGCACAAAGAATCCCCTCAGCTTGAATCATTCCCGGAAATCACTTCCGATTACGTCGATGAGACCGAGAAATTCTATCCGCCATTCATCGAGATAAGGAACTTGGCTTTGAAAGCCTTGGAAGAAGGGAGAGCCAAGGGAGAATACGGGGCTTCCGCCGAAGCGGAGCTCGATTTGACCCTTTCTTCCAAAGAGCTTTACGATTTGCTCTCCGCCCTCGAAGAAGAGGAAAAAGACAGGCTGTTCATGGTTTCCAAAGCCGTTATATCGTTTGGAAAAGAAAACAAAGCCAAAGTAAAGGCCGCGGAAGGCGAAAAGTGCGACCGTTGCAGGAATATCAGGGTTACCACCTTGAGTGAGGAAGGAAGGCTTTGCGAGCGTTGCCGCAAGGCTTTGGGCAAATAAATGAAAGACTACTTCAAGAAACTCTTCAGGAAGATAAAGTGGGACAAAAAGCTGTTCTTTACCTCTTTTCTTTGGATGGGATTGTTGGTAATCGTGGTTGATTTCGCCACCAAATGGATGGCCGAGTTGCTGCTAACCGAAGGGAAGCCGGTGGAGGTCATTCACAATTTCTTCTACCTTTCCTTGTCCCATAACACCGGCGCGGCTTGGTCTTTGGGGGCCGGAAAGCTTGTAGGACGCATCATATTCATCTTCATTTCATTGATAATGTCTTTGGTTTTCTACTTTATCTGGCGCGGAAGCGTGGAAAAGGAAAGCAAAACCATGAACGCGGCTTATATGCTCG
>CAVIYC010000048.1:2221-6220 GCA_963647095.1 Oscillospiraceae bacterium
GGGAGAAGGGCCTTATGGCGTCATAGACTTCCTCCAGTTTTATTTGGGGGGCGGACCCAGCGCCTCTTCCGGATTCTTGAACCCCTTCCCGACTTTCAACGTCGCGGATTCGTGCTTGGTCATCGGCATTGCGATGATAATCGTCATCACGATCGTTAGAAGCATTAAGGAAAACAACAAAAAGAACAAAGAATCCTTCGAAGGCATTTCCGCGGATAACGCCAATTCCGGCAACGTCGCCGAAACAAAGGAAACCAAGTCCGACAATGACGTCATCGACGCAACGATAAATGACGAAAACGAAAACAAAATTGACGACAATTCTAAATGATTTGGGGAACGCTTGAATAGGGCGTTCCTTAATTTATTTAAAGAAAGCGCGACCAGCTTGACGATAGCGATTGGAGTTATGTCTGAATTGAATTAAAGAGACCGCCATCCGGTGGTCGTTAGCTCAAAAAGCTCAAGAAGATAAACGCTCAACCCATCTTAAAAACGAACGCGGTGGGACAAGGAGGCAAAAGGAGAAAAAGATATGGAGATCAAGATCGAGCAAGAAGAAGGAAGACGCCTTGACGAAGTCCTTTTTTCCTTGGGCGCAGGCCCTACGAGAAGCAAAGTAGAAGCGATGATTAAAGCCGGAAAGGCAACGGTTAACGGAAAAATTAAAAAGCCTAGTTATAGAGTTAAGAACTCGGATATTGTAAACTACCAAATATTTACCGAAGAACCCCTAACTCTAGAGCCGGAGGACATCCCTTTGGACATCATTTACGAGGACGATGACATAATTGTCGTGAACAAACAAAAAGGACTGGTCGTCCACCCTGGAAACGGCAACTCGTCTGGCACCTTGGTAAACGCCCTTCTCCACCAGCAAAAGAATTTGGCCAAAGGGACGGGCGCCATCCGCCCGGGCATAGTCCACAGAATAGACAAAGACACCTCGGGATTGTTGGTCGTCGCCAAGAATGACGAGGCCTTGCGTTTCCTCCAAGCCCAATTGTCCGATCACTCAATGCATAGGGAATACATCGCATTGGTCAAAGGGATAATTGACGAAAATGACGCAAAGATTGACGCGCCTATCGGACATGACGTCAGACGCCCTACCAGATTCGCCGTGAATGGCAAAGACGACAAGGAAGCAGTCACCTACTTTCATGTGAAGGAACGTTATCCATTGAAAAACTGCACTTTGGTTACCTTGGAACTAAAGACCGGCCGCACCCATCAGATCCGCGTTCATATGGATTACATCGGCCATCCGGTGATAGGAGATCCGCTTTATGGGGAAGGAAACTGCAATTTGTACGATAACGGGCAGTTGCTTCATGCCTACCGTTTGACATTGGTTCACCCCAAAACGAAAAAGGAGATGAGCTTTGAGGCTCCTCTCCCGGCTTATTTCTCCGAAGTGTTGGAGAAATTATCCTGATCTTTGTTGAAATTCTTAAACGAGAGTTTGGCGTATTCCTTAAGCTCGTCTCTCGTTTTTTCTTTGCTTATCTCAGCGATGAAACCATCGACGTCTTTTCCTGCCCCAAAAGGGATTTTATGGCCTAATTTCTCCGATAATTCGTCCATTTTTAGCAAGAAGGCGTATCTGGCTATGACGGAGCCGAGGGCCACGGAAATGTAATGCGTTTCCCCTTTGGTGGAGAAATGGATGTTATCCAAAACCTCTTTGTCTTCGTAGAGATACGAATAATAAGTTTCTTTCTTGGCGAATTGATCCATGTAGATATAGGCGTTTGGATGTCTTTTGTATAGATTCGACAAAGCGCGGTTATGCATCCTGGCTTTGATCCTGTTCATGTTGTTCTCGTCATGCACGTCGTTGAAATCGCTCGGCATTAAGGAAAGCAAGGAATAATCGAACTTCTTGATTAATGTTTTCCCTATTTTCCTAATATCTTCGTCTTTAAGCAGCTTGGAATCCGTGACATTTAGGCTTTTAAGATACGAGACGTCTTTTTCCTCGACGTAGGCGGCGCAGACGACAATCGGTCCGAAAGCGTCCCCGGTTCCAACCTCATCCGATCCGATTTGGGGGAATCTGGAAGGGAATGCGTTTTCTTTTCTCTTCGGCTTTATTTCCTTTGGCGCGGCGTTCTCGTCGAATACCCTTGCCTCATATAAGGCGTCGGGTCCTTGGAAAACAACGCTGGATAAGCCATGCTTGTCCGGTTTATAAACCGTGACCGACAAACCGTTTCTCTTGGCGAAAAACACGATGTATTCGGAATTATTCTCGGATTGGATGTCGGAATATAGCCTCTTTACGTCGTCAATCTTATCTTTGTTAAGTTCCAAGCTTATGGTCGCGGAAGGTTTCTTCATGGCTTTGATTCTATCACAAACGAGAGAGTCTTTCGTCATGTTGGCGCGGTTATGTTTTATTGGCGAAGCAATATGGGCTCAAACTTGCTATAATTTGCATTATGCAAAACGCTGCCGAAAAACTCGAATTCAATCGCATAAAAGAAGCCATCTCCCGTTATTCGAGAACGGAGATAGGAAAAAGGGACGTCCTTTCTTTGAACGAATTTCTCCCATACGAAGATCTTTTGAACGAAAAAGATCTGATGAAGGAGATGTCCTATGCCCATGAGAGATTCTCCTTTTTGCCGATTTCTTCTTCCAAAGACCTCTCTAACGTCATTTCCTTCGCCTCCAAAGGCGGGACTTTGAAAGAAGAGGAGTTAAGCGATATCTCCAGCGAATTGCAAACCATCAAAGAAATAAGCGATTATTTCTCGCAATTCGAGGGAAATAACGCCTTAAAGGACTTGGCTTTGAATTTCGAGGACGTAAGCTTCATCAAAGAAAACATCGATAAGGCGATCGCCCCGGACCTTAGCATATTTGATGACGCTTCTTTGAATTTGAAGAACGTCAGAAATTCGATCAAACGATTGAATAGGGAGATTAATCGCAAAGTCCAGAACTTGGTCTCCGAGAATTCCGAATATCTCACTTCTTCGGCCTTGACGATAAGGGACGGGCATTACGTATTGCCGGTTTCGACCTCTTACAAAAACAAAGTCAAAGGCCTTATTTTGGATATATCCCATTCCGGTGGGACGACCTTCATCGAACCGGAAGGCTTAGTGATGCTAAATAACAAAATGAAGGAACTGGAATCCGAAGAAAGAGAAGAAATACATAAGATTCTATCGTCTCTTTCCAAGGACGTGGGAAGAAAAGGCCAAGAGATAAGAAAGATAAACGAGATAATCGCCCGTTTGGATTTTTTGGAAGCCAAGCTCCGTTATATGTATGAAACCAAAGGGATGATTTGCCCCTTGGCAAAAGAACCGAAAATCATTTTGAAAGAGGCAAGGCATCCTTTGATCGATAAAAACAAAGTCGTTCCCAACGATTTCACCGTTTTGTCCGACACCCCGATATACGTCATCTCCGGGCCCAACGCCGGCGGAAAGACCATCGCTTTGAAAACGGTGGGGTTATTGCTTTACATGAACGAATGCGGGCTTCCGATTCCCGCCAAAGAAGGCTCCTTGTTAGGGTATTTCCACGATATCTACGTCGATATAGGCGATTCCCAATCGATAAGCGATTCTTTGTCCACCTTCTCGGGGCATATGAAAAACCTCTCGGAATTGTTAAAGAATGTGTCTTCCTCCGATTTGGTGTTATTGGACGAAGTGGGAACGGGAACGTCCCCGAAAGAAGGCGAATCCTTGGCTTACGCCATATTGATGGAATTAAAGAAAAAGAAGGCTTTTGCCTTGGTTTCGTCGCATTTCGAAGGACTAAAAGCCGCGGCGATGTCGGAAGAGGGGATAAAGAACGCGTCCATGCGTTTTTCCGAGGAAACCCTCTCTCCGACCTATAAGTTGGTCGAAGGAATCCCCGGCGATTCTTATGGACTTATCGTAGCCAAACGCTTCGGGATGAGCAAAGACGTCTTGGATTTGGCCGAAAGGAAACTGAGCGAAAATTCCTCCATTTCCATAAACGACGCCTTAAGGA
>CAVIYC010000049.1:0-6197 GCA_963647095.1 Oscillospiraceae bacterium
GGAGTAGACAAATCCGCGAGCAAAGACGAGATAAAATCCGCTTATAGGAAATTGGCCAAGAAATACCACCCAGACGTGAACAAAGACCCGGACGCCCCGAAGAAATTCGAAGAAGTCCAGGAAGCTTATGATGTCCTCTACGACGACAACAAACGCGCCCAATACGACCAATTTGGACCAGATGCCTTCTCCCAAGGGAACATGGGAGGCGGAGGAAACCCCTTTGCCGGCGGATTCTCCAACATGGGCGGAATGGACGTCGATTTAAACGATATCTTCTCCTCTTTCTTCGGGGGAGGGAGAAGCAGGCAATCCCGTTCTGGGCCCATTAAGGGCGAAGATTCCCTTTATAGGGTGAAGATAAATTTCATGGACGCCATCAAAGGCACGACCATCACGGTCAACGCCACCTATGACGAACCATGCCCCCATTGCCACGGAACCGGAGCCGAAAACCCTTCCGATTACATGACTTGCCCCGATTGCGGAGGCAGAGGAACGGTCAAGATGCGCCAGCAGACCCTATTTGGGATGATGGACACCGAGCAGACTTGCCCAAGATGCAAAGGCAGCGGAAAAGTCATCAAGGAAAAGTGCCATACCTGCGGAGGGAATGGCTATAGCCGCATAAAGAAGAACCTGGAAGTGAAGATTCCGGCCGGAATCAATTCCGGACAGCAGATCCGAGTCCAAGGCAAAGGCGGAAGAGGCATAAACGGCGGGCCCAACGGCGACTTATACGTCGAAATAAGAATCGCGGACGATAAGACCTTCAAGAGAGACGGAAACGACATCCACGTCGACATCGATTTGTCTTTCGTCGATTGCGCCTTGGGAACCGACATCGTCGTCCCGACGGTTTACGGGGACGTAAACGTCACCGTTCCGGAGGGAACCCAGCCCGATCAGATAATCCGCCTAAAAGAGAGGGGCATAAAAGACCTCAGAACCGGAAAGCCGGGGAACGAATATCTGCATATAAAGGTCCGCACCCCGACAAATCTCAGCGCCACCCAAAAAGAGCTTTTGAAGCAATTCAGATCCGAGGATGGCAAGAAATCGGGATTCTTCCGCAAAAAATGAAAATAAAAGTATTTGGAGCTCTCTTAGTTTGCTAACATAGTTAGAGTCAAAGAGAGCTTTAATTATGAACAAATACATGTCGGAAGCCATCAAAGAAGCCGAACAAGGCATCCGTTTGGGCCATGGCGGCCCTTTCGGAGCCATAATCGTCAAAGATGGGAAAATCATCGGAAGAGGCCATAACCAAGTGGTCAAAAACAACGACCCCACTTGCCACGGCGAGATGATGGCCATCAGAGACGCGTCCAAAAACATAGGCAGCTTCGATCTTTCCGGCACGGAACTATACACGACCGGCGAGCCTTGCCCGATGTGCCTCGGCGCCATCCTTTGGGCCAACATCGACAAGGTCTATTACGGCTGCAACGTCCTTGACACCGACAAAATCGGCTTTAGGGACGACGTGTTCTACAAGAGACTCAAAAACAAAATGGATTTCGTCACCGAGCTAGACCGCGACGAATGCTTGAAATTGTACGAAGAATATTCCTCCATAAAGGATAAGGTGAATTATTGATATGCCAAAGTGCCGATATTGCGACAAAACCATATCCAAGCAGGATTACGACATCTGCCCTTATTGCGGTGGGACCAACCCCATTTCGCCGGATTACAAAACCCAAAACATCACCCAGGTGATATTGACCAAGGGGAACGAGGAACTATATCGTTCCAAATCCAAAAAGACCGCGGTGCTATTATCTTGCCTTCTAGGCCCTTTCGGCGCGGCTTTTTTCTACATCAAAGAGAAAAAGAAAGGCATCATCTGCCTAATCGTCAGCCTATTGCTTTTGATCGCTGGGGCTTTGCTCTCGGCCTTCGTTTGGGCTTATAGCGTCATCATCCCGTTCGTCCTTTTGTATATTTTCCACATCGCCTTCGGCATTTACATAAAGCAGAGCCACGTCTTCAAAGACGGCGAAGGGGAATACCTCCGCTGATATGGCGCACTATATCTTCAAAGAAAGAAAAGGAGAGAACCTCCTCTTTTCTAGCGAAACCATCCATCACATCAAAGACGTGATGCGCGGAAAAGTCGGCTTTGAGTTCGAGGCCGTCAATGATGGGGAGATATATAAAGCCCAAGTGACATCCTTAAATCCCTTCGAAGTGAGAATAATCGAAGAAATCAAAGAAGACAGGGAACTGAAAGGCCATCTGACTTTGGCTTTCTCCTTGCTTAAGGGTGGGCATGACGAATTGATCTTACAAAAAGGAACCGAACTAGGCGTTTATGGCTTTATTCCTTATATTTCCTCAAGAACCATCGTCAGACTGAAAGACGAAAAAGACAAAAAAGGCAAAATCGAGAGATATAAGAAGATCTTGGAAAATTCCGCCGAGCAATGCAAAAGGGGAAAGATTCCAACCATAAGTCCGATCATCAAGCTGGAAGATCTGATATCTCTTGATAGCAAAACCAAATTGATCGCTTACGAAGCAATAGCCATCGAAGGCAAACCCTTGATAGAAGAGATAAGCGAGGACACCCTTTTGGTCATCGGCCCCGAAGGCGGATTTTCCGAAAAAGAAGCCGACTTCCTAATCGATAACGGCTTTAAGCCCGTATCCTTGGGCAAAAGGATTTTAAGGGCCGAGACGGCCGCGATCGCCTCCGCCGCCATATATTCATCCAAAGAAGAACAATGAAATATTTCACCCATTCATTAGGCTGCAAGGTCAATTCCTACGAAGTGGCGGCCATCATAAAGGGCCTAAAGGAAGAAGGCCACATAGAATCGCCTTTGAATGAGGCGGATTTGATCATATTGAACACCTGTTCCGTGACCGGCCAAGCCGATCAAAAATCCAGGCAGCACATCCGTCGCTTCAGAAGGGAAAACGAGAAAGCCTGCTTGCTGGTCATGGGCTGCTATAGCGAATCTTCGGCCGAGGAATGCCTTTCCTTTGGGGCCGATATAGTGCTTGGCACCTCCAAAAGAAACGAAGCCATCCCCGCTTGGCATTCCTTTTTGAAAAACGGGGAAAAGATAGTCTTGGTCGAGAAAAACGTAAGGCACGAAAAATATGAAGAGCTCGGATCGATCATGAATTTCGATATGACCAGGGCATATTTGAAAGTGCAAGACGGATGCGATAATTTCTGCTCGTATTGCATCATCCCTGCCTTGAGGGGCAATTCCCGTTCGAGAGACGAAGAATCGATATTGTCCGAAGCCAAGGAATTGGTGGAAAAAGGCTATAAGGAAATAATATTGACCGGCATCCATATCGGCCATTACGGCGCGGACCTTTCTCCGAAAAGCGACATTTCGACGTTGATCAAAAAGATTTTGGATGCCGTCCCAACCTTAAAGAGATTGAGGATATCCTCCATCGAGGAAAGCGAGATAGACAACGACGAATTCTTGTCGCTTCTAAGGGATTATCCGCAAATCGCCTCCCATCTTCACATCCCTTTGCAATCCGGCTCCTCTTCAGTCTTAAAGAGGATGAGAAGGAAATACGACACTTCTTCGTTCTTGACGTTATTGGACAAAATAAGAGATATTAGGCCCGATATCGCCATAACCACGGACATAATCGTCGGATTCCCCGGCGAAAGCGAAGAAGAATTCTCCGAGACGGTGGAATTCTGCAAAAAAGCCAATTTCGCCGAAATGCACGTTTTCCCCTTCTCGCCAAGGAAAGGGACTTGGGCCGCGGCTCAGAAAGACCAGGTGGATCCCAAGACAAAGAAAGAAAGGGTCCATCGCTTGCTGGAATTGTCCAAAAAAGACAGGAAAGCCTACGAAAGCCAATTCTACGGAAAAGAGGTGGAAGTCCTTTTCGAGGATTTCGACAAAGAAAAAAACAAAGCTTATGGGCACACCTCCAATTACCTTAAAGTCGGCATCGAAAGCAAACGTTCCCTGCATGGCGAATTGTTGGACGTCGAATATAATGAAAATACGGCCGCGGATTAAAAGCGAACTTGCCGTTTCATAGAAGAATATATCTAACATATTCATATATATTTTTGACATTGTATAAAGTTGAATTGACTATATTGCCTCCGGTTGTATAATTACCAACGTCCTTAGGAGGAAGTTAAGATGGCAGTCCAGCAAAGACGCAACAGCAAAACCCGCAAAAGAACCCGTCGCACCCATTATAAATTGGTCGTCAGCGGCAAGATCGCCTGCCCGCACTGCGGAGAGATGATCGAAGCCCACACCGTTTGCCCGGCTTGCGGTTATTACAAAGGCAAAGACATTCTTCACCTCAAGAAGAAAGACGCCGAATAAGCGTAATCAAGAGATAGGGAGCCTGCTCCCTTTTTCTTTTCCTATAAGGAAGGTAGAATAATTACAGAGGAAAAAACACATGAACATCGCGAAAATGATAGACCACACCATCCTAAATCCGGATGCGAGGATAGAAGACATCAAAAGGATTTGCTCCGAGGCCAAAGAATACGGCTTTGCCTCCGTTTGCATCAATCCGAACTACGTATCTTTGGCCAAAGAGCTTTTGAAAGGCTCTTCAGTCAAAGTCTGCACGGTCATCGGTTTCCCTTTGGGAGCCAACACCGTTTCCACCAAAGCTTATGAGGCCAAAGAAGCCGTCCTTAACGGAGCGGACGAAATCGACATGGTCCAAAACGTGACTTTGGCCAAAGAACACGATTGGGAATACATCGAAAAAGAAGTCAAGGCCGTAAAAGACGCCATCGACGGAAGATTGCTGAAAGTCATCTTGGAAACCTGCTTCTTAAGCAAAGACGAGATAAAGGAATCTTCCTTGGCCGCCATAAGAGGCGGGGCGGATTTCGTCAAAACCTCCACCGGGTTCGGCAAAGGCGGAGCCAAAGTCGAAGACATCAAGATCATGCGCGAGGCGGTGGGCCCAAATAAAGGCGTCAAAGCCTCGGGCGGAATCCATAATTACGAAGAAGCCAAAGCCATGATCGATGCCGGCGCTTCGAGAATCGGCGCTTCCAAATCCATCGAAATAATCAAAGGCGAATAATGAAAGTCCTTTTATATTTCGAGATGCACGACGCTTTGAAAACCAGCGGCATCGGCAGAGCGAGAAAACACCAAACCTTGGCCCTTGAATCCCAGGGGATTGAAGTGACATACGATCCGAAAGACGCTTACGATTTGGCCCATATAAACACCTATGGGGCCAATTCGTATCGCCTTTTGAGGAAATGCCTGAAAAAGGGGATACCCGTCATAGTCCATGGGCATTCGACCATCGAGGATTTCAAAGAGAGCTTTATGGCTTACAAAGCCTTTGAACCTCTTTTCGCCTGCCAAATAAGAAGGATGTATGGGAACGCCCCGATGATCGTCACCCCGACCCCGCATAGCAAAAGGAACATCGACAATTACCATCTCTGTTCCGACGTAAGAGCCATTTCCAATGGCATAAATCTCGAAGAATACGCTTATGAGAAAAAGAAAGTCGACGATTTCAAAAAGGAATTCGGCATAAAGGAAAACGAAAAATTCGTGATGGGCGTGGGCTTTCCGTTCGTTAGGAAAGGCTACGTCGATTTCATGGAAGTGGCCAAAAAATTTCCCGATGTAAAATTCATTTGGTTCGGCAACCTCCAAAGAATCGCGATG
The DNA here is from genome assembly GCA_963647095.1 of Oscillospiraceae bacterium. Taxonomy (GTDB): domain Bacteria; phylum Bacillota_I; class Bacilli_A; order RFN20; family CAG-826; genus UBA4951. The sequence goes on from CAVIYC010000049.1 coordinate 5,661, forward strand.
TCTTTGGAAGTCAAAAAAGCCATCAGCCACAAACCCGATAACGTCATCCTTCCAGGATATGTGGACGGAAGGCTCATCCAAGGCGCGTATTTGTCCGCGTCTTGCATGTTCTTCCCGAGTTACGAAGAAAACGAGGGGATCGTCGTTTTGGAAGCCTTGGCCTCCAAATGCCCTTTGCTGGTTAGGGACATAGACACCTTCAACCCTTGGCTAAAGAAAGATATACATTGCCGGATGGGAAACAATAACGAAGAATTCGCCAAAGAGCTCGGCAGATTGCTAAAAGAAGGCGAGGATCCGAATATTTTGAATAACGCCTACGAAGTGGCGAAAGAACGTTCGATAGACAAAATCGGAGTCCAATTGAAAGAAGCTTATTTGGATGCGATAAAGTCGCAAAAAGCCGCGGATTGATTCGATTCATTTAAGATTTGGCCAATTAAAATAATCGATTTATTGAACTCGATTGCTTATATTTAAGCTGCTTTTTCCGATAGATAAGCCCAAATTGAAATATATTGTTGGCATATTCTGAAT
>CAVIYC010000050.1:0-6125 GCA_963647095.1 Oscillospiraceae bacterium
TGTTGTTGTCGGTGCAGAATTTGATCAAATTCCCGAAGTCGCCGGTCTCGCCGGTCTCGTTGACGGGGATGACCACCGCCGGAACTTCGCCGTTGGAGACGGTTACGTATTCCAAACGGGCGGTTTGGTTATCGAACATGCTGGCGAAGCTGTCTTTGTAATCGTAATCCTCATGGGTGTCCAAGGAGGCGCCGACCGACAAGCTTCCGCCGGAGAAGGAAAGGTAATTTTGGAGATAGGTGTATTCGACCTCTTCTTTTTGGGAACGGACTCTCACGCGGATGGTGTCCGGTCCTTCTTTGATGACGTCGGCCTCGGTGCCCCAGGCTTCCAAGCGGCTCTCGAATTCCTCGCCGACCAAATCGACGGCCGAACCGTCGTCGTCGATGTAGTTTTCGGGATTGACGCCGTCATAGGTGGTGTCTTTTTCGCTTATTTTGAAGACCAAGTCCTTGCCGGAGCCGTAAGAGATGTCCGGATTGAGATTCAATATGGTTGGGCCCAATAAGGTTGCGACGCCCAAAAGCAGGGCGCTAGAGAATAATATGTAGCCGATTTTGCGACGCATATGGAGATTCCTCCCTGATAATGCCATTCTCCCGCGCATTAAATAAAAACGCGCGGCGATGCAGCCATAAGCATACAACCGTTACGCGCGTTAAGCAAAGGTTTTCGCCATTACCCTCTAAAAGAGGGTGGCTTGGTAGGATATTTTGAGGTGTTCGTAGGCTTTTTCGGTGGCGGTTCTGCCCCTCTTGGTCCTATTTATCATCCCGATCATCACCAAATACGGCTCGTAGACGTCTTCGAGATTGGTTATCTCTTCCCCGATGGCCGCGGCGATCGACTCCAACCCCACCGGCCCGCCGTGGAATCTCTCTATCACCGTCCTTAGGTAACGGATGTCCACGTCGTCCAATCCTAATTCATCGATCTTTAAGGCGTTTAAGGCCTTCAAAGTCAAGGCCTTGTCGATGTTTTCCTTTTCTTCGTAGTTGGCGAAGTCCCTCACCCTCTTAAAGAGCCTGTTGGCGATACGGGGGGTTCCCCTGGAACGCTCGGCGATGATTTTGGCGGCCTCTTCGTCCGTTTTAATCCCCAAAACCCTGGAGGTTCTCTTCACTATTTCGGTGAGTTCGTCTTTGGTATAGAAATCGATCTTGGCCGAGATGCCGAACCTGCTTCTCAAAGCGTTGGAGAGGTCTCCGGCCCTGGTGGTGGCCCCGACTAAGGTGAAAGGCGGCAAAGGGAGTTCCAAAGAACGGGTCGATCCGTCTCTGCTTACCAAGATGGAAAGCTTGAAATCCTCCATCGCGCCGTATAAAACTTCCTCCACCACTCTCGGAAGGCGATGGATTTCGTCGATGAAGAGCACGTCCCCGGGCTCCAATTCCGACAATACGGCGGCCAGATCCCCGGGCTTTTCCACCGAGGGGCCGTTGATGGTTTTTATCGAGCCTCCCATTTCGTTGGCGATGACGTAGGCCAATGTCGTCTTTCCCAATCCCGGAGGTCCATAAAGCAAGACGTGATCAAGGGTTTCCCCTCTCTTTTTCGCCGCGCCCAAAAAGATTTTCAAGTTCTCTTTGAGCTCGCTTTGGCCGATGTATTCGCCAAGCTTTTGGGGGCGCAGGCTCATTTCGTATCCGTCGTCTTCGTTTTTGGAAGCGTTAAGTATTCTCTCTTTGCTCATTTCCCGCTCCTCAATTTCTTCAAAGCCACCCTAAGCAAGCCTTCCGCGTCCAAGGTCGGGTCGGAAATGGTCGACAAAACGTCGTCTATCTCTTTGACTCTGAAGCCTAAGGACTTCAAGGCCGAGCGGACGTCCTCGTATTGCTTTGGGTTGGCCTTGGCGCTGGTCTCGCTCAATTTGCCTTTCAAATCCAAGATGATTTGGGCCGCGGCTTTGGGTCCGATGCCCGGCAATTTCTTAAGATATGCGGTGTTGTTGGATTCGATGGCTTTGAACAGAGATTCGGCGTTCGTGGCCGATAAGGCATTCAAGGCCGTTTTGGGTCCGATGCCCTTGACGGAAAGGAGAGACTCGAAGGCCTCTTTTTCCAATTTGGAGGAGAAACCGGCCAAATAATGCTCGTTTTCGTTGATGACTTCGTAGGTGTAAACGGTGACGATTTCCATAAAAGGGAAATCTTCCGTGCGGGAAACCAGGCATTCGTATCCAACGTCATGGACGTCGATAACGATGCTGTCTTTGCCTTTATAGACAATCTTTCCGGTCAATGAATAGATCATAAAATCATAGGAAAATGCACAAAATGGCGATGACTAGCGACAATAGGGAACCGAATCCCAACGCCAAGCCCTTCGCTAGGCTCTTTCCTTCTTCCTCCTTTCCCTTCATTCGCTATAGGTAAACGTAAAGGAGCCGACTCTCACTTGGTCGCCTTCCTTTATCCCTTCTTTCCTCAAGGCGTTTTCCACCCCGATCTTTTGGAGATAACGGATCAATCTTTCCATTCCCTCTTCTTGCTTGGTATTGATGAGCGAGACTTTGAGCAACACGTCGTCGCCGACGATTTCCCAATGCCTCAAATCCGGATGCAATACTTCGAAAGCGTCCTTCTTTTCCTTGTGGGCATCGTATATTTTCATGGTCTCGGCCTTTTCCATTCCCTTAAGCGGGAAAGGATTGGTAGTGTTCACCAAATATCTGGTTCTTTCCAATATTTCCTTCAATCCTTCGTGGGTGTAGGCGGAAACGCCATATGATTCGAAGCCCAATTTCTTGTCGAATTCGGCTTTTCTTTCTTTGGCCCCTTCTTCGTCCATCTTGGAGGCGACCACCACTTGGGGACGGCCTTCCAAATTGGCGCCGTATCCGACCAATTCTTTGTTGATGGCCAAATAATCGCTATAGGCGTCGCGGCCTTCTTCCATCGAGACCAAATGGACCAAAACCCTGGTTCTCTCGATGTGGCGCAAGAAAGAGATTCCCAATCCTTTGCCTTCCGCCGCGCCTTCGATAAGCCCCGGCATGTCGGCCAAGACGAAAGATTCCCCGTCTTCCATGACCACCACGCCCAAATTCGGGGAGATGGTGGTGAAAGGATAGTCCGCCGTTGGGACGTTGGCTTTCGTCGAAATGTTCAAGAAGGTGGATTTTCCGACCGAGGGGAAACCGATCAATCCGGCATCCGCGACCATCTTCAATTCCAAAACGAGCCTCTTTTTCTGTCCCGGGAATCCGTTTTCGCCGATTCTGGGCGCCCTTTGCCTGGAGGGTTTATAGCAGGCGTTGCCTTTTCCGCCCCTGCCGCCTTCGGCTAGCAGGATGGGGATGTCCGGCTCTTTGATGTCGGCCAAAATCTTTCCGGTCGAGGCGTCGCTTACAACCGTTCCGACCGGCACTTCCACCGTGACGTCGAGCCCGGCCCTTCCGCTCATTTGCTTCTTGTTGCCGTTCCCGCCGTCCATGGCGATGATGGTTCTGGAGTGCCTGAAATTATATAAGGTGTTCAAATTTTTCTTGCCGACGAAGTAAATGGATCCGCCCCTTCCGCCGTTTCCGCCGTCGGGACCGCCGAATTCTCCGTTTTTATCGTGCAAAAAAGATATGCAGCCATCGCCGCCTTTGCCGCTTCTTATTTCGATTACGCAACGGTCGATCAGCATCGCTTATCCTCCTTGTAGTTCTTCTTGTTCCTTCTTATCTTCACCATGTCTTTGTAAAAGGCCCAAGCGGTCTTTATCGGGGACTTGATGGTGGAATCCGCGTCGTCCGTCCAAACGACGGGTATTTCCATGTATTTGTATCCGTTCAATTTGAGGTAATAGAGATATTCCAAATCGAAGGCGAATTCCGAAGTTATCTGCTTTTTGATCATCTTTTGGGCCACTTCGGTCTTGAAAAGCTTAAAACCGCATTGGGTGTCATGGACCTTGATATGGAACATCCACCTTATCAACGTTTTCGAGCCCCAGCTCATAACCCTTCTTATAAAAGGGGCCTTGTTGGCGATGACGGATCCTTTCATATGGCGGGAACCGACGATGCAATCTTGCTCTTCCAGTTTGTCCCAATAGGCATCCATGCAATGCAAATCGGTCGCGAAGTCCGCGTCCATGAACAAGACGTATTCGCCTTTGGCGGCCTCTATGCCCCTTCTTATCGCGCGTCCCTTTCCCCTATTCGGATCGTATTCCAAGAAACGGACGTTGCTGGGAAGATAAGGTTTGGCTTCCGTGGCCAAGTCTTCGTTTTCCTTGTTGGAATTGTTGACGACGATTATGCACTCATAATCGAAATCAAGGGCGTCGAAATACGGGAAAAGCTCCTCTTTCATGTGCCTGAAGAGGCGCTCGCTTTGGTTTCTGTTTGGCAAAACGATCGATAGTTTCATGTCTACATTATAACATTAAAGTTATAAATGAATAGAAAAACGGCTCCCTAAGGAGCCGTTTGACATCAGATTGCTTATTTAACGACGGGGTAGACGGAAACTTTCTTCCCAGAACGTCCATCGCGCTCGAATTTGACGATGCCATCGATTAAGGCAAAGACGGTATCATCCCCACCGATTTTGGTGTTGGTGCCGGCGTGCATTTTGGTGCCGCGCTGACGATAGATGATGCTGCCGGCGGTGACGTATTGTCCGTCCCCGACCTTGGCGCCTAGACGACGACCGGCCGAATCACGGCCGTTCTTAGTGCTGGAAACACCCTTTTTCGAGGCAAATAACTGAAGATCGATGATGAATTTCATGATGTTACTTCCTTTCTATGGTCACGAACTTCGGATAGGAAGCCGCGACGCATTGCATTTGGGTCAAAATGGTTTCTAAGGCCACTTCGTCCCTCTCACTTGGGAGAGTCAGACAGCATATGCTGCCCAATCCGCTCAATTCCTTGAAGCTGAAGTTTTTTTCGTCCAAGGCCCTCATCCCGCCCAATAAGATGGCGCTTACCGCGGCGCATACGATGTCATGACCGTATTCGCTGCTTCCGGCGTGTCCCTTGCAAGTTATCGAGACGATGGCGTTGTCTTTATATGAAACTTCGACTTTGATCATTAGGCTTTGATTTCTTTGATTACCAAGCAAGTGTAAGGCTGGCGATGACCTTTGGTCTTTCTTTCGTTGGCCTTGGACTTGTACTTGTAGATGCGGATTTTCTCGCCTCTGCCTTGCTTTTCGACTTTGGCGACGACCTCGGCTCCTTCGACGTAGGGATTTCCGACGACGGTCTTTTCCCCTCCGACGAAGAGGACTTTGCTGAGGGTGACTTCTTTTCCGGCTTCGGCGTCGAGCTTTTCGACGTAGATCTTGTCGCCGACGGCGACTTTGACCTGCTTGCCGCCGGTTTCCACGATAGCGTACATGTTTTGTTCCTCCTATTTTGGTGCTAATGACTCGCTCACGACAGCCGCGATTTTACGCAGTTGATATTGCTGGTATGAAGCGGTTGTAGCCCCAAAGCGGGGGCGACAACGTGTAAACTATAGGACCCAAAGCCTTTTTTGGCAAGTTTATATTTATATAATCCTCGCTTTTGATGGCGTTTCGTTTGTTCGCATTTAATTTTTCTTTTTGGTTTTATTTAATTTTATTTTCCAACAATCCTTCTTCCGAAAAGGAGAAGTAGGAATCATTTCCGATAATGACATGGTCGAAGAATCTGAGATTCAGCGAACAAGACAAGGACTCGAGCATCTTGGTGAAATCTATGTCTTCTTTCGAAGGCAAAGGAAGGCCGGATGGGTGATTGTGGATCAAAACGAACCCATAGCCGTTGTCTTTCAAAACCAGAGAAAGCCCATTCGAGGGCGAGAAAGAGGAAAACGATCGGTTGCTGAATGAGACAACATGTTCTCTGATAACGCATTTGTTGCGATTCAAGCTAATCAAAATTATCTTTTCGCCCAATTCCGAACCCAAAGAATTTTTGTAACGCAAGAAGATATCCTTGGGTTCTTTCAGCTTTGTTTTCTCTTCCTTTAGGGCCCTTTTGGACAATTCGCCGATGGCCAATATCTCCAAGGCTTTGGTCTTGGATACTCCTTTCACTTGGCTCAGCTCGCTTTCTGATGCGCTTAGGATATTTCTAAGCAAAGAGAAATTCGCCAAAAGGGAATCCGCCACATCAAGGGCGGAACTCCCTTTGTATCC
>CAVIYC010000051.1:0-6079 GCA_963647095.1 Oscillospiraceae bacterium
AACGAATGTAGTCTTGCAAATGTTCCTTGTTGGATTTGGAAGGGTCGTTTTTAAAGTTCAGATATTCTTTGAAAGAAAGAGGGTAAACGGAAATCGTTATGTACCTCCCGGTCAAATAAGTCGATATCTCGCTGCTCATTAGTTTGGAATTGGAACCCGTTACGTAGATATCGGCGTTATGATCCTCCAATAACGAATTGATCGCTCTTTCCCAGCCTTTCACTTCCTGGAGTTCATCGAGCAAGAAATAATATTTGCCATCATCCTTAATGCAGGATTGCAAATCCTTGTACATTTGTTTTGAGGTGTAGGACGCGTCAAAATCTTCGCTGGTGTACTTTCTGGTTATGATGTGATTTTCATCTATTCCACGAGAAAGAAGCTCTTCCTTCAACATCTCCAAAATAGTGGACTTCCCGCATCTTCTAATACCGGAAAGTATTTTAACTAATTTAACATCTATGAAAGGTCTTAATTCATTCAGGTAATCCGGTCTAGTTATCATAACAGTTGCCTCTTTTCGTAATATAATTGCCAAAAAACTTTATATTTTTCAATAGTTTTTACGGCTACAGCAGAAAAACTTTATTGTTTTAATAACTTTTTCGGTCATTTACGCAAAAATGGAAAAATTAGCGAAATGCCGAAAAACGAACATTTAAATAATAAAGATAAAGTTTAGTGATAACGGCAGGCGCCTTATTGATGAAGAACAAAAAGCGTGGCCGCCACATAGGCTAACCACGCCGTTTTATGAAGATTATTTATCCAGCAGTTTCTCTGCGATATGGGCGGCCGCCTTTTTGCCGGCTCCCATAGCCAAGATTACCGTGGCCGCGCCGGTGACGGCGTCCCCACCGGCATAGACGTTTTCTTTTGAAGTCTCCGCGGTTTCTTCGTTGATGATGATTCCGCCGTGTTTGTTCACTTCCAAGCCCTCGGTCGTAACTTTGATCAAAGGATTCGGAGAGGTTCCCAATGACATGATGACTTGATCGGCTTCCAAATCGTATTCGGAACCCGGGATGACTTTGGGGCTTCTCCTTCCCGAAGAATCAGGCTCGCCCAATTCCATCTTTACGCAAGTCACGGAAGTCACTTCGTTCTTATCGTTTCCGTTGATCTTCACCGGATTGTTCAAGAAAGCGAAATTGATGCCTTCTTCTTTGGCATGTTCCACTTCTTCTTTTCTGGCCGGAAGCTCAGCTTCGGTGCGGCGATAGACGATGGTAACCTCGCCTCCTAAGCGTTTGGCGCATCTTGCGGCGTCCATAGCCACGTTTCCGCCACCGACGACGATGACTTTCTTGGCTCTTTGGACAGGGGTGTCGCTATCTTCTTTATAAGCCTTCATGAGATTGATTCTGGTGAGGAATTCGTTGGCGGACATGACGTTGTTCAATCCTTCTCCGTCGATGCCCATGAATTTCGGCAATCCGGCGCCGGAACCGATGAAGACGGCCTCATATCCGTTCTCGAAAAGCTCGTCGATGGTCAACGTGCGGCCGATGACCACGTCGGTCATGATATCCACGCCCAACGCTTTGAGGTTCTCGACTTCTTTTTTGACGATGTCTTTGGGAAGGCGGAACTCGGGGATTCCGTAAGAAAGGACTCCGCCGGCCACATGCAAAGCTTCGAATATGGTCACTTTGAATCCTTGTTTGGCCAAATCTCCGGCGCAGGTCAATCCCGAGGGGCCGGCCCCGATGATCGCGACTTTATGTCCGTTGGATGCCGGCTTGATGTCGTCTTTCTTTCCGTAAGCCATATGGTAATCGGCGACGAATCTTTCCAATCTTCCGATTCCAACGGGCTCCGATTGGATTTTTACGATATTGCCGTTTTCGTCTTTTACGATATTTCCGTCCTTACCTTTCTTCGGCAAGAATCCCTTGCCTCTGGTGCATTTGGATTCGCACTGGCTTTCTTGGGGGCAAACCCTGCCGCAGACGGCCGGCAAAGACGAAGACAAGCTGATGGTTTTATAGGCTCCCTCGAAGTCTTTGTCCTTTATTTTCGTGATGAAAGAAGGGATGTCGATATGGACGGGGCAGCCATCCACGCAAGGCTTATTGACGCAATTCAGGCATCTATTGGCCTCGTCTATGGCCATTTCCTCTTTGTAGCCTTTCGCTACTTCCAAGAAGTTTTTGGAACGGATGTCGGCGTCTTCCGTCGGCATCGGGTTTTTGTATGGACTCATGTTTGGCATATGTCATTCGCCCTCCTTTTTGAAGAGATTGCAGGTCTTTTCGTAAGCATGTCTTTCCCATTCGCCATATTGGCGGTTGCGGCTCATGGCCTCATCGAAATCCACTTCGTAAGCGTTGAAATCCGGGCCGTCCACGCAAGCGAATCTCATCTCGCGATTGCCGTCTTTGTTTAAAGTCAAACGGCATCCTCCGCACATTCCCGTCCCATCGACCATGATGGGATTCATGGAGACGATGCAAGGAACGTCATAAGGCTTGGTGGTCAATGACACGAATTTCATCATCACGAGCGGTCCGATGGCTATAACCAAATCAAAACGAGTAGGATCTTCATCCAAAAGCTCTTTTAGCGGTTGGGTGACATTTCCCTTACTGCCGTAAGTCCCGTCGTCCGTCATCAAATAAAAATGGTCGGAGAACGACTTGAATTCGTCTTCCAAAATGACCAAATCTTTGTTTCTGAAGCCGATGATGGAGGTGACTTCCGCGCCCAAGGAATGGAATTCCTCGGCGATGGGCATGGCGATGGCGCAGCCAACCCCTCCGCCGATGACGCAAACCTTTTTGACACCTTCCGTTTCGGTCGGGCGGCCAAGTGGGCCGACGAAATCGGCCAATTCGTCGCCGGCATTCAAATGTTTGAGCTTTTCCGTCGAAGAGCCGACTACTTGATAGATTATTTTCACTAACCCTTTTTCTTTATTTACCCCGGCGATGGTAAAAGGCACCCTTTCGCCGTTTTCGTCTACCCTGAGGATGATGAATTGTCCCGGTTTGGCCTTGTTAGCCACCAAAGGGGATTCAACCTCTATTTGAATAACCGATGGATTCAATATTTTCTTTGACGCTATCTTATACATTCAAAAAGCCTCCTTTTTGACAAATAGATGTTATCTATCGGGTTTCTGATATGGAAAAGCCGAATTGATGCTTTTATTATATAAAAATGTTATCGATAGAAAACAAACATCTAAAACTAGCCATAAAGATAACGCTTCCCTTGATCGTTATTGGCTTAATGACGCTTTGCTGCTGCTATTTGTATCTATTTGACGGGATAACCAGCGGAGACGATTTTCGTTTCCATATGGGCAACATTTACGAAGTCTATTATGGCCTAAAAAACGGCTTGAGCATCGATTCCACCAACCACTTGATGATGGGAGCCTACGCTTATAACACCCATTTGTTTTACGCGCCTCTGCCCCATTACGCCGCGGGGATAATGATGTATGTCTTTAACTTGACGACAATAGAAGCGGTCAAATGGTTCATGTCGTTGATGAATTTCTTTGCCGGCATAATGTTTTATTGCTTGGCCTATAAAATGACCAAAAAGATGTCGGTATCCTTGCTTTCCGCCGCTTTCTTTTTGTTTTGCCCTTATAGGATGTTCTGCGGATTGGCGAGATTCGCCTATGCCGAAACGATAGCCATGTGCTTCATCCCATGTTTCTTTTATGGCATCTATTCCGTCACTCATGACGAAACTCCGAAAGCTTGGTCGTTCTTATCCGTTATCTTAGGGGGATGCGGATTGATCCTTTCCCATCCTTTCACCGCCATATGCATGGCGTTGTTCGCCGTTCTTTATATGGTTGTTAACTTCAAAGGCGTATGGAGATTCCTCAAAACCAAGAAGGGGATAATCTATTCGGTTTCCACCGTCGTTTTGATAATCATGGGCGTTGGCTTTTACGCCTTCCCGATGGTTCAGGCTTTGGGTACGGGGATATATAGGATGTCCGACGCCAACGCCGTTTGGACCACTTATGCCCACGTTTCGGCATCGACTCTAAATTCTTCCTCCTTCTCCGGTTTCTTGAATCTGGTTTGGATAGCCTCAAGAATCGAGGCCAATGCCTGGAATCTGGATTGGACTCCGGCCTTGCTCTCCTTAAGCGTTTCTTTGGTCGCCGTCGGAGGGATATTGGCCGCCATCGCGGATTTGATTCTTTCTAGGCTTCCCAACAACAAATATTACCGTTTGCCGATAATGTTGATCGTTTCATATTTGCCCATATGTTTCTTCAAACAGAGAATCGAAGTCTATTTGGCCATGGCCTTGTTTGACGTGATGCTAATCGTAACGGAATTCATCAAAGACAAGAGTGAAGGATATTTCGAGAAAAAGGGATGGTTCAAAAGAAACAAGGGAATCGTAATCGACGTTTCTTTCCTTTTGATCGTCACGGCTATTGCGATAGTTTTCATCTACGTTCCCGGAGCGTGGAAAAACGTCCCATCCGCCTTTTATTCTTGCCAATTCGCCTGGAGGCTTTGGTCCGTCGTTTCCCTTTCTATGTCCTTGCTATTCGTTTATGGGTTAAACGCCACGACGTATATAAAGAAAGTGAAGACCCCGTTCTATTTGGCTTCGATCCTTCCTTTCTTGATGTTCTCCGCCTCCCAAGGATATGTCGAAAAGAAATACCTGATCGACAACAATGGCGTATGGAAGGAATTCGGCCAAACGCAATGCGAGGAAGCAAGCAATATCGGAGTCATGAACGAATACATCCCTCTTTCTTTCTACGATGAAAATTATTCGCCTTCCTATTCGAATTCGTTGTTTAGGACCATCAAATCCACCATCGGCAGCTATTGGCTTTATCAGCATACGGCCGACGATTATCTGACCCCCGTATTCTTGGAAGGTTCAGGCTCAATAATAGTCACGGATCTAAACACCCCGTCCGTGGATTTATCCATTGTCGTCTCGGAAGACGCGTTGATTCAAATACCCCAATTCTTCTATGACGGATATCTGATAACCGCCTATGACGAATTAAGCGACAAGACCATCGAATTGGAACCCACGAACGTGGATGATTTGGTTTCCTTCAAATTGCCCGCTGGCAACTATGACGTGGAAGTCCGTTATATCGGGCCGAAATTAAGGCGCGTTTTCAATATTCTTTTCTACGTAGGCTTAGCCGGCACCGCATCTTTGGCGGGATATGGCATATACGAATCGATTTTAAGAAAGAAAAACGCCGAGGCAACGAATATATGACCAAAACCAATGTGATGCGTTTGTTGGACGCGAAAAAGATCGATTACGAGGGAAAAGAATACGACCCCGAACTCACCAATGGAGTGGAGGTCGCCAAGGCGGTTAACGAAGACCCGTCTTTCGTTTACAAAACCCTGGTTACCATAAACGAGAAAAAGGAACATTTCGTCTTTGTGATTCCCGTGGAGAAAGAGTTGAATCTCAAGAATGCCGCTAAGGCTTCAAATAGCAAATCCATCGCCATGATTCATCAAAAAGAGCTTCTCCCATTGACCGGTTACGTACACGGAGGATGCTCCCCAATCGGAATGAAAAAGCCATTTCCGACATATTTTGACGAGACAATGGCTTATAAAGATAAAATTTACGTATCCGGCGGAAGGAAGGGATTCCAAATCCATATAAGTCCCAAAGACCTTAAGGAATATTGTTTGGCTTCCTATGCGGAATTGACTGATTAGGCTATTTTCTTAGCTTCGACTTCCGGTTCATTTATGGCCTTGGCCGATTCGATGACGATAGCCTCCAAAGGGCGGTCGTTTTTGCTGGTTTTGACGGATGCGATCTTATCGACCACTTCCATGCCTTTGGTTACTTTTCCGAAGGCGGCGTATTGGCCGTCCAAGAAGAAATCATCGGCGTCGCAGATAAAGAATTGGGAGCCTGCGCTGTCGGGGAAATAGGAACGAGCCATGGAAACGACTCCTCTGGCGTGCCTTAGTTCGTTGTTCACGCCATTTATTTTGAATTCGCCCTTGATTTGATATCCGGGGCCTCCGGTCCCGTTTCCGATAGGGCATCCGCCTTGGATCATGAAATGTTTGATGATCCTATGGAAGGTCAAGCC
>CAVIYC010000052.1:0-5913 GCA_963647095.1 Oscillospiraceae bacterium
ACATCACGTTTATCCAAAACCCACATTAAATTCGCCAACCACGTAGCTATTTCAAAAAATCATATATTTCATTTTTCATATGTTAAAATAATCCAAATGAAGATTAAGAAGCCGAAGAACGCCAATATAGTTAATTTCGGGGGGGGTCACTTCTTTTAGGTAGTGTCGCCCTTATTAGCTTAGGCTTCTCATCTTGGGTTTTAGTTACTAGCAACACCTCTCAAAGCGCGAACATAGAAGCCGCCGCGGTAGTGGATGGCATTTTATTCAAAGACGCGGAAATAACCACTTTTTCATTATGCCAAGACGGCATAGTGGGAACGGATGAAAACGGAAACCCCAACGGAACGGTAGTTGAATCCGCGAATGTCACAATAACATTCACCATAAATAATGACGCTTGCGATACCTTGGGTTATTTAAACGTCAATAACGAACTGACCATCCAAACGACTTTGGGAAGCTCCCCAAGCTCTTCTACCAGCAGCTTCTTGGATTATATAAGCACCCCAAGCGTTACTTTGAATCCCGTTGGCGACTCTTCAGTTGCGGTTCAATCAAAAGACGTTGCGGCTTATGTCCATTCCATAACCGTCACATTGGCCTCCGCCAAAGGCGAGACGGAACTCACTTTGTCATACCCGGTTAGTTTTCCGATAAACGACGATATAGGATCTTCTACTGTCGCTTATTACAACACCAATCTTAAATTCTCTTTTAGCGCGGAAGGCATAAAGGAGTCCGCTTCATGAAGCCCCGCAAATTGAAGATGCGTGCCTTTTTAGCGGCTTTTTTCGTAGTCGTTAGCTCTGCTACGGTGGGCTTTAGCTCCTGGGTTAACGAGAAGAACGACATAGACGCGAACGGTTCGGTATCCATGGACACCAAAGATAGGATCGTTTGCTATAACGAGACCACCAACACTTATTACACCAGCATCGAAAAAGCTTTAAGCGTCGGAAAGGAAAACGCGTCTTCCGACGTCATTTCCGTCATCCCCGGAGTCAATCCGACGATAAGCGAAAGCTGTGAGATAAGTTCGGAAGACACATTGGTTCTTCCTTATTCGAAAAGCGAAGGAAGCGACTCTTTGTATAAAGCCGTGGCCAATGGAACGATGGATAGCACGGCGGGTTATGATAGCAGCACAGTCAGCACTCAAAAGACGAACGTATATAAAAATTGCGCCAATATCACCTCAATCGTGACCATCGCCTCAGAGAAGACGTTGACCAATAATGGCAAGTTGCTTATCGGTGGCATTCAAAGCGGATCCGGAGGAGGCAACATTGCTGGCTTTGTAACCACATGCGCCAAGATGGTTTTATCCCAAAACGCGAAAATACAAAACAACGGCACGTTTGTTAACTTTGGATACGTTGTTGGGGTGGATACGAAGGACACAACCGAAGCGCATGTAATCAACGCGGCGGGATCAACCACTTATGGACCGTTCGTGGTGGTTGAACATCGTGGGGGAACTGCGTTTTCGGGGTTAACAAGTTGCGATGGATCTCCTTTCAATCGTTTTTATTTTCCGTCTTTCGTTAATGTTTTGACTAGATACGAAGGGGCGACAAATGATAAGGGCTGCGCCTCTTTTACGGCGATTCCGGACTTATATGCTGGTGATCAGCATAACCGTTGCGAAGTATCGATAATTGGCCCAGACGGACTAATTGATCCACAAGAAAACTTTTCGTTCTTGTCTTTTTTCACGTTTGAAGATAGTGACGGAAACGCGAGCTTAAGCGACGGAACGATGCCGAGAAATTATTTGAATTCCTATGGATCGTTCAACGTCAACTCTTTGGCTTTGAATAGACCGGTCAAATTAACGACTGAGTCGTGCCATTTTCCGATTTCTTGCTATTATGACGTTCAATTGAATAAGGCGGAAAACGGCAATTTATCCGTCGTTTCTTCTGAAAAACAAAAAATAAAAATATTGCCCGGCGGAAGTTTGATTATTAATGAGTCCGTTTCGTTTTCGTGTCCGAGTTTAGCTAATTATTCCGCTTATTCGGAAGACAAATACAATTCACAAACGGGAGAAGAGTCCGATATAAGCGGTTATGCGTGCGCAGTTGATTATGAAAAAATGGGCACCGATGGAATTTTGGTTGTGAATGGCACGTTGGCAGTTACGGAACTTGGCGGATTTGTGCAAACCAGTGGTGGTGGCGCTGCGTTATCTTTTGCAACCAGCTCAACCAAAGTTTATGAGGTTTCGATGACCAAGACCACTATGTCAATTGGAAATAAAGTTCTAGAATGGGCTCAATTTTATAACTTTACTCTTTCGGCAAGCGGTTATGTAGGGGTCGACTCGACCACCCCGTCTTCTATGGCTGCGTCATCTTATGGTTCAAAAGACAGTTACTGGCTTAGGGACATTTATTCGTTGTCCCTTAGCGTAACCGAAGGCACGTCTGAAGCCGGAGCAAGCGCGAGTTATGAGATAACCGCGACATGCCTGCCCAATGAAACATTAAGCACGAACGTTAGCTATACATGGTCGTGTTCTAAAGAAGGAGAAAGCGTTGATGGTTGTCTCAGTTCCACTACCGGGCAGACTGTAACGCTTACTACACCGGCGAACTCAACTTTAGAAGATATTAACTACACCGTGACTTGCACGGCTAGCTTTACTAAGGTTGACGGAACCAATGGCACAGTAAGTGTTACTAGCGGCAATTTCGTGGCGAAAGCAACCGAGAAAACAAAAGATACATTTACTATCACATCAGACACTTCCATCTGCTCAAAAGCACACATTGTTTCTAAAGCGGTTGACGCGGACGGCAATGACACGACAGAAACTTATACTGTCAGTTATGAAATTGTCGATGAAATGGTCCCAACGCAAAGCAATTCAGGCACAAACTCAAAGCCACTAACATCTGTATCTTATAAGGAAAGCGAACAAACATTGGCAACCATTGATGATAATGGGGTTGTAACGCCACAAGGGATTGCTGGCAAAGTAAAAGTTAAGGCAACATTCAAAATCGGCAATGAAGAAATTGGCGTGGTTGAGCTTGAAAAAGACATAGTCTTGCATACTATTGACATTTATAGCGCAGCGTCAATGCTAGCTATGTATAACATTAATAAAACCAGAGAAATCCCAGCCGTTAGTGGTAATGGAGACAAAAAACAAGATGTATTGTTCACATACGACATACAATTAACTACGGAGCCTGATAATAAGCCTGAACCCGAAACGACATCAACCGAAGTAATTGTTGTAAACGGCTCAATTGTGGTTTCTACTCGTGATGGATATGAATACAAGAACTTTAGGAGTGGTAATATCGTTTATTATGGTCGTGTTATTCGAATCACGAGCAAAATAAATGAGAATCAAAGCGCAACACTAATCTTTACTGTTTTCGGTTGTTCAATACCAATTAAATTCGTTAGAAAAGCGAAGTAACCACTGTTGTTATTTCCTGCCGTCGATTTTATTATGTGAATTCTCATAAGCCTTCCTGACATCCTCAGGCAGACCGTCCGGCGTCAAGGCTTTGGCGTTCTTCTCATTCCCGTCCTTCAAAGCTTCAGAATAATACCAACACTTATATTTGAGCATATCCAACGCTTTGTTTAGTTTGGCTATTTCCTCTTCCGTGCGTTCTTTTTGTTTTTGGATTAGATAATAACGATTCTTATAAGTGGTAGGGCCCTTCTCGCACCAATCCATAAAGAGCTTTATGTCTTTTATTTCCAATCCCGACATCTTTAGGCATTCGATTACCCTTAACGCTTCGATTTCGTTCTCGCTGAATTTACGTATCCCCGATTCTTTCGTTAAGTTTGGGAACAACCCTTCCTTGTCGTAATAACGCAAGGTCGATATAGGCAAATCAAACATCTTCGACACTTCTCCGATCGTATACATAAATTACCTCCCAAAAACATCTTGACCTAAAGTAAGGTTCATGTCTTATCGTAAGGCTATATCAAGTAAGCTTATGTTTCAAGATAGGCTATTTCGGAGGATGAAAAACAATGGATAGACCCTATATCATTTGCCACATGATGATGTCTTTGGACGGACGAATAGATTGCGGAATGACGGAAGAGCTTCCGGGAGACGAATATTACGAAATTTTGGATTCGCTAAACGCCCCAACGAGATTAAGCGGTCGCGTAACGGCAGAGCTAGAAATGGCTTTGCCCGGGAAATTCGTAAGCAAGGACAAATCCCCAATCGGAAAAGAAATATTCCACAAAGCAAAGTCCGCGGATGGATACGAAGTGGTCATAGACACCAAAGGGACTTTGCTTTGGGAAGACCAAGAAAACGAAAAACGACCAGTGTTGGTCATAACCAGCGAAAAAGCCAGCAAAGAATATTTGGATTACTTAGCCGACAGACACGTTTCCTGGATAGCCTCTGGGAAAGAACATGTTGATTTAAGACGCTCGATGGAGATTTTAAAGCATTCGTTCAACGTGGAGAGAGCGGCTCTCGTCGGCGGAGGCCATATAAACGCCTCATTCCTCAACGAAGGGTTGCTAGATGAAATAAGCATCCTTATCGGCGCGGGAATCGATGGCCGAGCCAACATGTCTTCCGTCTTTGATGGGCTTCCGAACGACAAACACGTAACGACTTTGAAATTGAAGAGCGTCCAAGCATATGAAAGCGGGGCAATCTGGGTTCGTTATAAAACCCATTGACGGAGGATGGTCATGAAATACGAAGAGAAAGACATATTCGAACAACATAACGTATTCGGAACCGGAGAAGCCAATGCAGCCTACGCCAAATATTTCATTGGCGATTCGTTTTTGAATCCTTTGACGGACAAGGATAGCGGGTTATTCGCCGCCAACGTAACCTTTGAGCCGGGATCTAGAAACAATTGGCACATCCACCACGCCAATGAAGGCGGGGGCCAATTGTTGATTTGCGTTGCCGGAGAAGGCTGGTACCAAGAAGAAGGAAAGGAACCGATAAGCCTGAAAGAAGGCAAAGTCATTATGATCCCTCCTAACGTCAAGCACTGGCACGGAGCCAAGAAAGATAGCTGGTTTTCCCATATAGCAATCGAAGTTCCGGGCATAGATTGCCAATCCGAGTGGCTCGAGCCGGTAAGTAACGAAGAATACGACAAATTGGGAGAATGAAAATGGATAAGATCACCCAAACGGCAGGAAGAGACTTCTTAGGAGAATTCGCGCCGGAATTCGCCCATTTCAACGACGATGTTCTATTTGGAGAGAATTGGAACGACAAAGACATCGATTTGAAAACGAGGTGCATCGTCACCGTTGTGGCGTTGATATCTTCAGGCGTTGTGGATTCGTCCTTGAAATACCATTTAGAGAACGCCAAGAACAACAAAGTCAGCAAAAAGGAAATCGCGGCGGTAATCACCCATATCGCCTTTTACGTTGGTTGGCCCAAAGCCTGGGCCGCTTTCAATTTAGCTAAAGAAATTTGGAAAGAGGAATGATTTATGTTTGATGAAACAAAGACGCTTGATAACGGGGTGAAAATACCCGTTTTGGCCTTGGGGACGTGGTTGATAGACGATAGCAAGGCCGCGGAGGTGGTAAGAAACGCCTTAAAGCTGGGATATCGCCATATCGACACCGCCCAAGCTTACGGAAACGAAAGAGGGGTCGGGGAAGGGATCCGCGCCTCAGGGATTGATAGAAAAGAGATATTCGTTACCTCTAAGGTCGCCGCGGAATATAAGACATACAAAGAGGCCGCGGATAGCATCGATAGAAGCCTTTCTCTATTGGGCTTGTCTTACATCGACTTGATGATCATCCATAGCCCTCAGCCATGGAATAAAGTAAACCAAAGCGAAGACCGTTATTTCGAAGGCAACCGCGAGGCTTGGAAGGCGTTGGAAGACGCTTATAAGGCTGGGAAAGTGCGCGCTATAGGAG
>CAVIYC010000053.1:0-5061 GCA_963647095.1 Oscillospiraceae bacterium
TGTCTACTCCCAGGACTTCATAGTAATCGCGTTTAGCCATAAAAGCCCTCCTTTCTCTTTAAGAAGGAAAGAGGGCAATGCCCTCTCTCCGAATGTTGATTTTTGTCTGTTTATTAGGATTTGTGGTCGGTGAAGTCGGCGTCGACTACGTCGTCGGCGTTGTTGCCGCTAGCGGAAGAATCGTTATTGGCATTGGCGCCGGCTTGGCCTTGCTGCGCCTGATAGGCGGCTTGGGTCGCGTCTTCCAACCTTCCGACGATTTCCCTGAGCTTTTCGATGTCGTTGGTTTCGATAGCACCCTGGGCTTCGTCGCGGAGTTTGGTCATCTGCTCCTTCTGGTCGGCGGGGAGGCTATCGCCTTTTTCGACCAAGGTGCGGTTGATTTCGTCGACGTAGGTCTGGGCTTTGTTCTTGACTTCGATATCGCCTTTTCTCTTTTCGTCGGCTTCTTTGTTTTCCTCGGCTTCTTTGACCATGCGGTCGATGTCGCTCTTGGACAATCCGTTGGAGCCGGAAATGGTGATGTTCTGCTCTTTGTTGGTGTCCAAGTCTTTGGCCGAGACCTTCACGATGCCGTTTACGTCGATGGAGAACGTGACTTCGATCCTAGGCTCGCCCTTTCTGGCGGGTTTGATGCCGGAGAGGTTGAATTGGCCGAGCAATTTGTTGTCGTGGGCCATCGGGCGTTCGCCTTGATAGACGGCGATGTCTACGGCCGGCTGATTGTCTTGGGCCGTGGAGAAGATTTGGCTCTTGGTGGTCGGGATGGTGGTGTTCCTCGGGATCAACGGAGTCAAGACTCCGCCCAAGGTTTCGATGCCTAAGGTTAACGGGGTGACGTCAAGCAAGACGACGTCCTTGATGTCCCCGGCGATGACGCCGCCTTGGATGGCCGCGCCGATGGAGACGGCTTCGTCGGGGTTGACGGAGAGGTTGATGTTCTTGCCGGTGACTTTCTTCACCAATTCCTGAACGGCCGGCATGCGGATGGAGCCGCCGATCATCAAGATTTCGCTAAGATCGTCATATTTGAGGTTGGCGTCCTTCATGGCCTTTTCCATGGGGGCCACGCATCTGTCTAGCAAATGGCGGGTCAAATCCTGGAATTTGGCGCGGGTCAAAGTGGTTTCGAAGGAGATGGGGCCGTTAGATCCCATTCCGATGAACGGCAATGAGATGGTGGCGGACAAGGAGCTGGACAACTCGATCTTGGCTTTTTCGGCGGCGTCCAAGAAACGCTGACGGGCCATCTTGTCGGTGAGGTCGCAACCGGTCTGGATCTTGATTTGGGCTTGGATCCAATCGGCCAAGGCGATATCCCAGTCGTCTCCGCCCAAAGCGGTGTCGCCGCAGGTGGACAAGACTTCGAAGGTGCCGTCTCCGATATCCAAGACCGAGACGTCGAAGGTTCCGCCGCCGAGGTCGAAGACCAAGACTTTGCCGGATTTGTCGGAATCAAGGCCGAAGGCCAAGCAAGAGGCGGTCGGCTCGTTGATGATGCGGACGACTTCTAGCCCGGCGATGGTGCCGGCGTCTTTGGTGGCCTGGCGCTGGGCGTCGTTGAAGTAAGCCGGGACGGTGATGACGGCTTTATGCACCGGCTGGCCGATGCTCTTTTCGGCGTAGTCTTTCATGTAAGCCAAGACTTTCGAGGAGATTTCCTGCGGGGTGAAGTCTTTGTTTATGCAGCCGATGTGGAATTTGTCGGAAGTTCCGATTTTTCTCTTGGCCGAACGGACGGTGTCGGGGTTGGTGATGGCTTGGCGCTTGGCGGCGTTGCCGACTATTTGCTCGCCATCGGCCTTAAAGGCCACGACGGAAGGGGTGGTGTTGGTGCCTTCCGGGTTGGGGATTACCTTGACTTTGCCGTCGCTTTGAAGATATGAGATGACGGAATTGGTAGTTCCGAGGTCAATGCCTACGATTATTTCTTTTGCCATAAATTATTATCCTCCTTAAGCTTTGGCGGCTTCGTCGCCTTCAAGCTCGTTGTTTTCTTCTTTTTTGGTTTTTTTGATCCTGACTTGGACTCGGGCCGGACGGATCAATCTATCCTTTAGGTAATACGCGGAGGCGTACACCTTGGTCACTTTCTGAGGTTCTTTGCCGTCCTCTTCCACCGTATCCATCGCCATCATGAATTTGACGTCGAATGGATCTTCCAATTTCGGGGTGACTTCTTTGACCCCTTCCTTTTCCAAAGCGGCGATTATCGACTTATAGATGTAATCGAAGCCGACTTTGTAATTCTTGGCTTCTTCGCTTTGGGGTTCGGCGATGAGGGCGAAGCGGAAGGAATCCAAGGCCGGAAGCAATTCGTCGACGAATCCCGAGGCGCGGTATTTGATGGCTTCGAGATGGTCTCTTTCGAGATCCTTCCTTAGGTTCTGCATGTCGGCGTAGACGGTGTAGTATTTGTTTTTCCACGCCTCTAGCTCGGCATTGAGATCCACGGTCTCTTCTTTGCTTTCTTCTTTGTTTCCTTCTGGATTATTCGTCTTCTCGTTTTCCTGGCTTTCTTTCTTTTCCTTTGCCATTTTTGCCTCCTTCCTCATCCGAGATGTCGTTGAAGTATTTCTCCAACGTCTCTTGGAAATATTTGAGCATGGACACGGCTTTGCCATAATCCATTCGCTTGGGTCCTAGGACGGTAAGATAGGTCGAGCCCCCGGTTCCGGGGATGTCGACTTCCGCGGAGACTATGGATACGTCCCCATGCTCGCGGTCTATCTTTACGGAGACCTTATCGGCTGTTTGCTTGCCTTCTTCCATGGCCTTTCTGAAGGCTTTCGGATCGTCTAGCAAGCTGATCAGCTTTCGCATTTTCTCGGCATCGGAAGCGAATTCCGGCTGATGGAGCAAGGCGTCTTTGCCATATAATTCCATCCTTTCGCCGGAGAAGCGGACGAAGGCTTCGAGCAATATCTGGTAGAGCATCTCTTGGTTTACGAGATAATCCGTCAAGGCCGGCCTCATGGCCTGAAGCTTGGGGACTATTTCTGAGATGCGGCTGCCGGACAATCTCTCGTTCAAGGTGGATATCATCTTCTCCACTTCTTCCACCGACACCGAGGAATCGAAGATGAACGTTTTGTTCTCCACGTAGCCTTGGTCGGTGACGAATACCGCGGTCGCGGAATTCTTGGAAAGGGGGATGACCTGAACCTTGATGAGCCTTTCTTCCGAGGCGTTGCTTCCCAAGACTCCCGCCGCGCAATCGGTCATGTTGGAGAGGATTTCGCAAGCTTCTTGCATGACCTCTTCCACCGATTTCACGCGTTTGTCCAAGATATTCTGGAGGGCGTTTTTGACTTCTTGGTCGACCCTGTCGCCCCTAAGGTTATTCACGTAATATTCATAGCCTTTGGCGCTGGGGATCCTACCCGAGGAAGTGTGCGTCTTTTCCAGATATCCGTCCACCTCAAGGGCGTTCATCTCGTTCCTTATGGTGGCGGAGGAGCAATCCAGATGATATTCCTCGAGCAAGGTCTTGGAACCTACCGGTTCGGCTTTGCTGACGAAGTATTCGACGATGTATTTGAGTATCGTGTCTCTTCTGGTCATACGTCCTCCTTTCCGAAGCGTTAGCACTCGTGGCTTCCTATTGCCAATGATGATTATAGTGAGGGGGTGTTAGCACTGTCAAGGGGTGATTGCTAAAAACTTTAATAAAAATGCGCGCATATGTATGCACGCGAAGAATTGCAGTGTTTTATGCCTGTTTAAGACCGCTACCGGAAGACAGGAAAACCATTCTAAACGGGACTAATTTCACTTTTTTGCCAAATTAGTCCCGTTTAGAGGGGTATTTTTCCCATTAATTGGCTTGAACAAGAGCGAGAAGTGGGTAAAATATTAGTAATTCATAAATGACTAAATCATAATTGACTAATTTTGCGGAGGGATGGATAAGGATGGATACCAAGGTTGCCTTATATATGGAAGAAGGCGCATGGGCAAAACCGAATTGATCAAGCATTGCGTTTCTGACAAAGGCGTCCCTTACGTCATATTCCAATGCAAAGAATCCAATGAGCACGACAATGCGGTTTCTCTTTCCAAGGCCATCTCGGAGGCTTTGGGACTCAAGCATTTGCGTTTCGACGATTTCATGGAGGCCATGGATTTCGTTTTCGAATATTCCCATGACAAAGACTTTTATTTCGTTTTGGACGAATACCCATATATTAGGAGTTTGATCGATGGCTGCGATTCCAAACTTCAGGAAATAATCGACAAGCACGCGATGAAATCCAAGATCAAATTCTTCTTGTTGGGCAGCTCGATTTCGACGATGGAGGAAATCCAGGGGCAAGACAATCCTTTATATATGAGATTCACCAATTCGATGTTATTGAAGCAAATGGATTATTATGACGCGTCTCAGTTTTATCCATCGTTTGGCAACGAGGACAAAGTAAGGTTCTATGCTGCTTTTGGGGGCGTTCCCTTTTATAACGCCCAAATAAGCGAGAAGCTTTCTTTGAAAGACAACATCATCAATATAATCAGCGGCCAATTCTCGGGATTGAAGGATTTTTTGGACATTTATCTAAAAAGCGAGCTGAGGAAGATAAACAACGCCAACGCCGTTTTCGAATCGATTGCCTTGGGGGCCTTCCATTTCAATGACATTCTGTCGAAATCCCATATCGATTCTTCGGCTTTGCTCTCTTCCATTCTCCAAAAGCTCATTTCCATGGATTTGATAGATTACGTCTCGCCGATAAACGATCCGAAAAACAAGCAAAAGGCAGGGTATAAGATTTCCGATTTGTGCGTCAGGTTCTATTACAACTACATTTATAGAAACGAGGCGGCCAAGAACATATTGGACGATTCTTCGTTCTATGATTTGCTCATTGCCGAGGAATTCGAAAATAGGACCGTCCCTTTGGCTTTTGAGGAAATCGCCAAGCAATATCTCATCAGGGAGAACAAAAAAGGAAAGATCAAACCGCCATTTGTGAATATAGGGACTTATTGGTACGACGACCCGAAAGAGAAAAAGAACGGGCAATTCGACGTCGTGGGTCAAAATAAGGACGGATATGTCTTTTT
>CAVIYC010000053.1:5071-5846 GCA_963647095.1 Oscillospiraceae bacterium
GCAAATGGAGCAAAAAGCCCATCGATCAAAAAGTCATCGACGAGGAAGAAAAGCAAGTTAACGAGACGTCTTTGAATCCGGCTGGGTACGGCTTTGTTTCAAAAAGCGGATTCGACATAAAAGGAAAAAGCCCGCATTGGCTCATTTCTTTGGATGATTTATATAAGTGAATATCAATAGAATTCCAGCAAAATCCTATCAAGCAACATCATTCCTTTGTCGCTCGCTTTGCAGGTTTTGGAATCTAAAAGCAACAAGCCTTCTTCTTTTAGCTTTGCTATCTCTTTTTCGTAACGTTTTTCAAAATCGAAGCCGAATCTCTTTTCAAACGCCTCCAATTCGAAGCCGTCTTCCAACCTTAGGTTCGTGGTCAAGAAATATTTGATGTCTTCGTCTTTTTCTATTTTTTCTTCATATTCCTTTTTCTTATCTTTGAGATACGAAGAAAGATTTCTCGTATAGGCATAACGGACGTTGTCTTTGTATCCAGACGCCCCTAGTCCCAAAGCGTCGTATTCTTCGTCTTTCCAATAGGTCAGATTGTGTTTGCATTCATATCCCTTCAAGGCGAAGTTGGAGACTTCGTAGCGTTTATAGCCATGTTCTCTCCAATAAGAGACGATGATTTCGTAATATTCCCCTTGGAGGTCGTCGTCTTCTTTGGCTTTTTCGTTTTTTAATATCGTCCCATCTTCGATTATCAGGCTATAGGCGGATATATGAGGGACGTTTAAAGACAGGAAATTATCCAAATCTTCCTTCAGTTCCTCTTTGC
>CAVIYC010000054.1:0-5845 GCA_963647095.1 Oscillospiraceae bacterium
TCCAAACCCTGATCACGGCCATAATGAAGAACACCATCCCGAAGTTCATATCCGAACGTTCCAACAAAGAGCACAAACTCTTCTTCAGGATCAGGATGGACGAAAGGGAAATGTCCATACCGTTGCTTATGCGTTCCCGCGTGGTCAAAGAAAGCAATTTGTATCTGACCTTCATGGCCAACGACATCCAAAATAGCCTCGATTCCTCCTCTCTCCCCAAGTTCTTGGAACAATTGGGGATGCTTAAGGAAAAAGGCATCAGGTTCGCGATGGTTTTGAAAAACAACGTCCTCGATTTGGATAAGGCGATTTATGAAAAATGCGACGCCTTCATCGTCGATTTGTCCGCCGAGGACAACTTCGAGAAAGACGCCAAGATCCGTTCCGAGCTCCATGTCTTGGTGGAAGGCTTGTTAAAATACAAGAAGCCGATAATCGCCACCAACTTAACCACCTGGAATATCGTGGAAATGGTGGTTAGAAGCAACATAAATCTCATTTCTTCCGATATGGTGGCCCCATATGAGAAGATGATGAAGCCATTGCCCGCCAAGAGCGTGGCCAAACTGCAATTCATGAAAGAAGGTAAATAAATGTCCACTCAGATGAAAAACCAGGCCATTACCGCGAGAGACGAAGATTTCGCCCAATGGTACACCGACGTTTGCCGCAAAGCCAAATTGATGGATTATTCCTCGGTCAAGGGCTTTATCGAATATCTCCCCTACGGATACGCCATATGGGAAGAGATCCAGAATTATTTCAACAAACGCTTCAAGGAAGAAGGCGCCGACAACGTCTACCTTCCTTTGGTAATCCCCATGTCTTTGTTCAACATCGAAAAGGAACACGTCGAAGGATTCGCGCCCGAGGCTTTGATCGCCACCATCGGGGGAGGCAAGAAATTGGAAGATCCCTTGGTCATCCGCCCGACTTCCGAAATCCTTTTCTCCGAATTGTTCAAACGCACCATCACTTCTTATAGGGACCTTCCGGTCAGATACAACCAGTGGTGTTCGGTCGTCAGGTGGGAAAAGACCACCCGCCCGTTCCTAAGGGGTTCCGAATTCCTCTGGCAGGAAGGCCATTGCCTTTTCACCAACAAGGAAGACGCGGAAGACAACGTAAAGAGAATGCTTGACGTCTACGACGACTGCGGCAGAGACTTACTGGCCATCCCCTTCTTAAAGGGCAAAAAGACCGAGAACGAGACCTTTGCCGGCGCGGTGGCGACTTATACCATCGAAGCCTTGATGCATGATGGAAAAGCCCTCCAATCCGGGACTTCCCATTATTTGGGAACGGGATTCGCCAAAGCCTATGGCATCTCCTATTTGGGCAAAGAGAACAAATTGGAGAGCCCCCATCAAACCTCTTGGGGCGCTTCAACTCGTTTGATCGGGGCCATCATCATGGTTCACGGCGACGACAATGGCTTGGTTTTGCCTCCCCATGTCGCGCCCATCCAAGTGGTGATCGTCCCAATCCGCCAGCAGCAAGAAGGCGTCCTTGACGCTTGCTATGACATCGCCAAAGTCTTAAAAGGAAAGGGAATCCGCGTCAAAGTGGACGACGACGATTCCAAGACCCCGGGCTGGAAGTTCGCCGAATACGAAATGAAGGGCGTCCCTCTCCGCATCGAAGTGGGCCCTAGGGATTTAGCCGAAGGAAAGGCCTTGATGACCAAGAGGGTGAACGGCGAAAAGATCGAAGCACCCATCACCGAGCTCGAGGAAAAGATCCCGGCCCTATTGGACGAAATCCATTCGGATATGTATCAAAAGGCCTTGAGCTTCTTGGAGAAGAACAAGAAAGACGCCAAGAACATAGACGAACTAAACGAGCATCTAAGCAAAGGCGGATACGTCAGAATGGCTTATTGCGGGCGCCCGGAATGCGAATTGAAGATCAAAGAGATCACCAACGGCGGGACCGCCCGTTGCATTTATAAGGAAATCGACGATGGCTCGGCTTGCCCTATATGCGGCGAAAAGTCGAAGATAGTCGCATATTTCGCAAAAGCTTACTAAAAACAATGGTTTATCGGGATGCTTTGTGCTAAAGTATCCCAGCCTGGAGACATACCCAAGAGGCCGAAGGGGACGGTTTGCTAAACCGTTAGACGGGGTTACTCGTGCGAGAGTTCAAATCTCTCTGTCTCCGCCAAATTCAACAAATTGGATTGATGCGATGAACGTCAGTCCTTTTTTTATCATTGTTTTGGGGTCGCAAACAAAAATAGGCTAATTTTCTTATGTCCGATTTGCCGTTTTCGCTTAAGACCACAATGTGGGCAACGAGTCAAAATGTCTCTTGTATTTCATGCTATCCCTCCTACAATTTAGGGTGTTTACAAAAGGAGCGAATTTTTAATGAAAGCTAAACATCTTATATTGGCGCTTGCCGCGACGATGCTTCTTGCCGGCTGCGGCGACGAGGTTTCGTCTAATAGCGGAAACCCCGCGGACGGCGGTTCCACTTCCGGCGGACGCACCGATGAGCAAAAGGCAAGCCTCGGCATTTTGCCGGCATTCGGCGATGGGACGGTCACTTATGGATTATATCCCCAGACTTTCGTCAGCAACGACGATTTGGCCGATACGCTGAAGGGCTTGACCGCCGAAACCAATGGCTGGGTTTTGTACAACGACGAATATTATGCCAAGCTAACCGCCGATCCATATAACGACGAATGCACCTTCGAGAATCGAAGAAAAATCGTGGAAGGCAAAGAATATTGGTTCAAATGCGAACGAATCGAATGGACCATCCTCAAACAAGAAGGCGATGTTTATACCCTTCTCTCGAACAAGTTATTGGACGCCCATATTTACAATGCCATGAACGACGATCGCAACAAATATGAGTCTTCCGAAATCAGAAGATGGCTCAATGCCGAATTCTTGAACGCCGCGTTCAATTTGGATTCTTCTTATCTCCAAGAAACTTCTGTCGATAATTCGGCCGCGACCACCAACGACGACAACAACAGTTACGCCAGCGGCAATACGAACGACAAAGTCTTCTTGCTAAGCTATAAGGACTATATCAACAGCGACTATGGCTTCTCTTCCAACACCAGTGAAGGCGATTCGAAGAGAAGGGGCAAGACTACTGATTACGCTCGCGCCAACCACATTTTCTATTCGACGTCTTCCTCGACTTCGTATAACAACGGAAAATATTGGACCCGCTCGCCGGTTTCCTCAAACCAGGACCTTGCCTGGTGCGTTAACGAAGAGGGTGTTTTTGAAAGCGGCAACGCCAGAATAGACTATACTTATCTCGGCGTTCGTCCGGCCATCACCATCAAATATTCCGATTAATCAATCTAAGAGTGGTTATCTTATCCGATAACGGAGAAAGAGGGCCGCTCTTTTTTGCGTTCATGTGGATCAAAGGATATTCTATTGGACTTTTAAGAATATTGACGCAATCGCTGATTAGTGTTTTTTCTTCTTTCAACGTATCTGCCTAAAAAGCCCAAGAACTCACAAAAAACGAAGCGAAAACTTCGTAAAAGCTAAATAAGAGACAATTTTCGGCAAATCAAAGCCGCTTATGGCGAAACTATAAATGTGCAAGCGTTCCACTTCATAAAAGTGGTAAACCTGCCAAAAATATTAAGTAACTGATGGTCCTTAACTTGCGCTTTTGGCTAAGACATGGTAAAACTACTTCATAAAAGTGGTAAACTTACCAAAAATATTAAGTGAGGTCTAGCATGGATATCAAAAGAGACAAATACCTTGAAATGCTTCAAGTCAGACGACATAACGGATTCGTTAAAGTAATAACCGGCATTAGAAGATGTGGCAAATCCTACCTCATGAACAATATCTTTTACGATGAATTGAAGAAAGAAGGCGTGAAAGACGATCACATCATCAAAATGGGTTTCGATTCAGCTGAGGACTTATTGCTTCTCGGCGAAGATTTGCAAGAGCTTACCGCCAACAAAAGGAAGGTGAATCCCCAGAAATTCATTTCATATGTCGCAAAGCACATGACTGACGGAGAAATGTATTATTTATTGTTGGATGAAGTGCAAAACCTCGATAATTTCGAAATGGTTTTGAATGGTTATTTGCGTAAAACCAACGTGGATGTCTATGTGACCGGCAGCAATTCCAAATTCCTCTCCAAAGACATACTCACCGAATTCGCCGGAAGAGGAGACGAAATACACGTCTTCCCGCTATCATTTTCGGAATTCTACGCCAATTATGGAGATGGAATAGATTACGCGTTGGACGATTATATGGTTTATGGCGGTTTGCCTGCCGTGGCATTGATGAAAGACGCGGAACAAAAATCGAATTACTTGAAAACCCAATTGCAGAACGTCTATCTCAAAGACATTGTCGCACGTCATGATTTGAAATCGGACGAAAACATCGGAGAATTGCTGGATGTTATCGCCTCTGATATTTCTTGTTTGACCAACCCGAACAAATTGGCCAATACTTTCAAAAGCGTGAAGAATTCTTCCTTGAGCGCCAAAACCATCAACGATTACATAACTTATATGGAAGAAGCGTTCATGATTTCCAAAGCGAAACGATATGATGTCAAGGGAAGAAAATACATAAATACCCCCTATAAGATTTACTTCGAGGACTTGGGATTGAGAAATGCGAGACTCGATTTTAGGCAGACGGAAGAAACCCATCTTATGGAAAATGTGATTTACAACGAGCTCCGCTATCGAGGGTACAACGTTGATGTAGGCGTAGTCGGTATAAGAGAGAATAACGAAAATTCATCGGAAAGACGCCAACTTGAAATAGACTTTGTCGCCAATCAAGGAAGCAAACGCTATTACATCCAATCGGCCTATGACATTCCTAGTGAAGAAAAAATGAGACAAGAAACCCGGCCTTTCGATAATGTGAGCGACTCCTTTAAAAAGATAATCGTCGTGGGGAAAAGCATGAAGCCGCGGCGTAACGATAAAGGTTATTTGATAATGGGAATAAAAGAATTCTTGTTGGATCGGAATAGTTTGGAACTATAGATTTATCTTATAAATGCGCGATATTACGAATTTGTTTCGACCTTCAATACTGTCTACTTTTCTAGTACCGCTTCAAGTTGCCAAGGTTCTTTTTAAGGGTTCGCATCGAAAGCCAGGGATCAATAAAAGAGTGGATATCCTATCCGATAAAGAGGAAAAGGGCCGCTCTTTTTTACGTTCGTGTGGATTGGGTATCATCCGTTGTTGGACGAAGTGCGAAACCCGACGATTTCGAAACGGTTTTGAACGGTTATTTGTTTAAAACAACGCGATGTCCATATGACCGGCAGCAATTCTAAATTCCTCTTTAAGGACGCACTTACCGAATCTGGCGTCAATTCGTTAAGCCGTTATGGGTTTTAAACTAGTTTAAAAAGCGTATGATAAGCGGGTATGTCAAACATTATCGAACGCTTATCGACATTGGCCAAAAAGGACCCTAACCACGTGTTGCTGGCAGACAATGGCCGCAAACTGACTAACGCGGACGTCTATGAGGCTGCCCTCAAGATAGGGGGTATGCTACAAAACAAAGGCATCGAGCATTCGCCGATAATCGTTTCGGTTTCGAGAAACATAGATACGATTTTGTATTTCTTCGGGATCGCCGCTTCGGGCAATTATTACATCCCCGTCTTGCCTGATATGCCATATGAGAAGCTTAGTAAGATAAAAGAGGCCTCCGGCGTTTTATATCTTCTGGAAGCCGAACCTTTGAAAGAGAAAAACAGCCTATTCGTCACGATCGAAAAAGACGAATCGAAAGATTCCGTTTCGTTGGAAAAGCCGGTGGACGTGGGAAACGATCCGCTTTATGTCGTTTTTACC
>CAVIYC010000055.1:0-5072 GCA_963647095.1 Oscillospiraceae bacterium
CGATAAGACCAAGGCGGAAGGATCGTATTTCGGCCACTCGCTATAAGCGATGGTTTCTTTGTGCCCAAGCTTCTCCCAGAGCTCTTCCCCGACAAACGGGCAGATGCAGGAGAAGACCTTCACGAAGTTCTCCAAATACGGGCGATAGATTTCTTTGGCTTTGTAGCAATCGTTCACGAACACCATCATTTGGGAGATGGCGGTGTTGAAGGCCAAAGCCTCGAAGTCTTCGCTGCATTTCTTGATGAGCATGTTGTAGGAATATTTCAAGGAGCCATCGTCCGTATCGACGATCTTTTTGTAATTTTCCTCTTCATCCACCAAACGGTATACGCGTTCGATGAAGCGCCTGGCTCCGTTGATGCCAGTGGTGTTCCAAGGCTTGGCGTCGGCCAAAGGACCGGCGAACATTTCGAACAAACGCAAGGAATCCGCGCCGTATTCGTCGACCACCTTATCGGGGTTCACGACGTTTCCGCGGGATTTCGACATCTTTTCGTTGTCTTCGCCCAAGATCATGCCTTGGTGATAAAGCCTAGCGAAAGGCTCATCGCATTCGACCACGCCGATGTCTTTCAGGAACTTGTGCCAGAAACGGGCGTAGAGCAAATGCAATACGGCGTGTTCTTGGCCACCGATATACAAATCGACCGGGAGCCAATGGTTCAGCAATTCTTTGTCTCCGATGGCATTCGGGTTTTTCGGATCTATATAGCGGAGATAATACCAAGAAGAGCCCGCCCATTGGGGCATGGTGTTGGTTTCCCTTATCGCCTTTTGTCCTTCGTATTCGAAATTGAGCCAATCTTTCGGGGCGCGGCTAAGAGGGGGCTTGCCGTCTTTGCTCGGCCTATAGTCTTCCATGTTCGGCAAGACCAAAGGAAGCTCGTCTTCTTTCAAGGCGTGTTCCTTGCCGTCTTCCGTTTGGAAAGTAGGGATAGGCTCTCCCCAATAGCGTTGCCTTGAGAAGGTCCAATCGCGCAATTTGTAATTGACCACGACTTTTCCAACGCCCAATTCTTCGAGCTTTTTGGTGATCAAAGCCTTGGCGTCTTTGATATTCAATCCGTCGGCGTCTCCGGAATTCATGTGCGGGGCGTCGTCCACCATGGCCTCGGAAGAGATGTCTCCTTCCAAAACTTGGATGATGGGGAGATTATGTTTCTTGGCGAAAGCGTAGTCCCTTTCGTCATGGGCCGGGACGGCCATGACCGCGCCCGTTCCGTACGATCCCAAAACGTAATCGGCGACGTATACGGGGATGACTTTTCCGTTAATCGGGTTAATGGCGTTTACGCCCAAAAACACGCCGGTTTTTTCTTTGTTTAGGGTCGTCCTATCCATGTCTGATTTGGCTTGGGTGGCCTTAATATAAGCGGAAACCGCTTCTTTTTGGGCATCGCTCACCAATTTGGAAACCAATGGATGCTCGGGGGCCAAGCAGCAATAAGTGCAGCCATATAAGGTATCGACCCTGGTGGTGAAGACATCGAAGGAGTCTTCTCCGTTTTCCATTTCGAAAGTGATTTGGACTCCGGTCGAACGGCCGATCCAGTTACGTTGCATATCCAAGGTGCCTTTCGGCCAATTCAGGCCTTCGAGATCCTTTTCCAAGCGATCGGCGTAGGCGGTTATCTTCAAAATCCATTGCCTCATCGGCATTCTGATAACCGGGAAACCACCGCGTTCGGAAACGCCGTTGATGACTTCTTCGTTAGCCAAAACCGTTCCGAGTTCGGGGCAGAAATTGACGGGGATATCCGCGACGTAAGCCAAATCGTGTTCGAACATCTTGATGAATATCCATTGGGTCCATTTGTAATAATCCGGATCGATGGTCGCGATTTCCTTGCTCCAATCGTAAGACATTCCGAGCATTTGGATCTGATTTCTGAAATTGTCGATGTTCTTCCTGGTGAATTCTTCCGGATGGACGTTGTTTTTGATGGCGAATTGCTCGGCCGGCAAACCGAAAGCGTCCCAGCCCATCGGGTGGAGGACATTATAGCCTTGCATTCTCTTCATTCTGGCCACGATGTCCGTGGCGGTATAGCCTTCGGGGTGTCCGACGTGCAATCCTTGGGCGGAAGGGAACGGGAACATGTCCAAAACGTAATATTTGGGTTTGGAGAAATCGTGGGTGTCGCAATAGAAGGTATTGTTGTCGGCCCAGTATTTGCGCCACTTCTTTTCGATGTAATGCGGATCGTAGCTCATGATTTTGCCTCTTATAAGTAAGGATTTCCTAATTTCCCATAACGAAAATCAGTTATCGGAAAAAGAATCGTAATAACTATACTCTTTTTCTGCCCCTAGTTAAATTAAGAGAACATCTCTTAATAAGGTTATGACCCATTAACGAAAGTGGTTGCCACCATAATCGCCTTGTGGTATATTTCTATCGCGTTTTACGCGAATTACGAGGTAAAAGACATGTCAAGAGTTTGCCCAGTCAGTGGAAAAGGTCCTATGAGCGGTAACAACCGCAGCCACAGCGTCCGTGCGACCCGTCGCACTTGGGGCGTTAACCTTCAAAAGCACAAAGTCAACATCAATGGCAAGGTTGTCGAGGTCCGCATGAGCTCCCGTGCTTGGCGTTCCTTAAACCGTGACGCTAAGAAAGCCGACTAATCCAACTGAAATTAACCTCGCTTCGGCGGGGTTTTTTCTTTATTGAAAAGCGCCCCTCTTTCGGAAGGACGCCGTTAACAACATGCTTATTTATATATGGGATTTGGCAAGGAAGACGCCAACGGCGATAATAATGTCGATGATGGCGGAAAGATAGAAGACTCCCCATTCGGAATAAGCAAGGACAAACCACTTCGGGCGAACGTATATCTCTTCGCCTTTTTTGTTGGTCGATTTTTCCATTCTGTCCCAGGTTTTGAGTTTGGGGTTAACGAGGAAGAAGATTTCGGCAACCAAGCTAACCAACACCACGATGCCCAAGATTTTGGCGGCTTCGCTATATCTGTCGCCCAATTGGAGCAAGGTGACTCCGCCGACGGTCTTTTTCAAAATGACCGCGGCCAAATAGCCGAAATAGATGATCAAATGGCTTCTCGGCTGTCTTAGGGGGATGACGCTGATAAGGACGAATCCCACCGCCGCGAGGACGGATAAGACAAGGAAGAAAACGTTATAGATGGTGAAGTTGGAATCGATTCTGGTATTTACGAAAGCGCTCAAAGAGAAAATTGAGGGGATTAAGCCGGCCAACAAGACCAAAGCTTCCAAAACGCGTCCCAAGACATCTTGCTTTCTCTCTTTGTCAATGAAAGCCTCGTAGGGGAAGCAGTTGCGAAGATGGAAAGGAACGTGATCTTGCCTCTTTGCGAAGTAAATGTAAATCGTCATTATGATCGGGAATATGACTAAACACGCCAATCCGAAATAAAATCCTATTTTTATAAGATTCTCGGAATTGGCCGCATCGGCGTATAAATTCATTTTTCATCCACCTTTCCATTCTCCAGCGTTTTCAGTCTGCTTTCGAAATCGGAATGTCCGTAAAGGTATGAGCCGGCCACCAAAAGCTCGGCGCCGTGTTCTCTTGCTAAACTACACGTATTTTCGTTGATTCCGCCGTCAATTTCAAG
The DNA here is from genome assembly GCA_963647095.1 of Oscillospiraceae bacterium. GTDB lineage: Bacteria > Bacillota_I > Bacilli_A > RFN20 > CAG-826 > UBA4951. The sequence continues at coordinate 3,603 of CAVIYC010000055.1, forward strand.
TATGGGCCTCCTTGAGGGCTCGATGGCATCCAACAAATGGCGCAATTCGTCAAGCCTAGAAAGGCTTTCTTTAATAAATGGCTGACCGCCTTTCCCCGGTTCCACGGACATCAAAAGAATGAGGTTTATTTTATCTAAATATGGCTTGATGACCTCAACGGGCGTGGCGGGTTTGATGCTTATTCCGACATTGGCTCCTAAAGAGGAAATCTCATTGATGGTTTCCAAAATTTTCTCTTTGTTTGGGCAGGCTTCGTAATGGAAGGTCACAATGTCAGCGCCGGCTTTTACGTAAGAAGCGACATGTTTCCAAGGTTCTTCGATCATCAAATGGACGTCGTTGACCATATGGTGAACAGTAGAATATTCCTTAACGAAAGACAAGCTCAAGGAAGTCGCCGGGACGAACTTCCCATCCATGACGTCGATGTGAATGAACCTCGCGCCGGATTTTTCGGCGAAAAGGATTTCCTCTTTCATTTTGCTTTTGTCGGCGGCCAATAAAGAGGGGTTTCCGGCCGGGTACAGGTAAGAACGCAGATTTTTCATTTATTTAAGCCCGAATATTCTTGAAAAGAACCCTTTCTTCTCTTTTAAGTCTCCGCCATCTTCGACGGCTTTGTTCAAGGCGATCTTGAATTCTTCGGCGGTCTTATACCTTTCCGAAGGCCTTTTCTTGGTGGCTTTGATTATCACTTCGTCAAAAGAAGGCGGGATGTCTTTCCTAAAGGAGGAAGCTTGCGGCATCGGTTCGCGTATTTGCTTCAAGGCCACTTCCTCGCCTTTTCCGACAAACGGCAAACGACCGACCAAAATCTCGAAAAAGACTATGCCGGCGGCATATATATCCGCGCTCGGAGTGGAAGTGTCGCCTGTAAGAATTTCCGGAGCGGAATATTCAACCGTCCCGTCCACCGTTTTCCCGACTATCTTTTCCCCGATTTCCGTGGAGATGCCAAAGTCCGAGAGTTTGACCGTCCCATCCACCGAATAGAACAGGTTTTCGGGCTTAACGTCGCGATGGACCAAACCATGGGCGTGAACGTAAGACAAAACGTCCAAAAGCTGATTTAAGACGGATACCGCTTCTTTTTTGGACATGGTCCCGTTAGCGGAGAAATTCAATTTCTCTCTCAAAGTCTGGCCTTTTACGTATTCGTTGATCATATATGGCAAACCTTCGTATTCGCCATAATCGTAAATGGAAACGATATTTTGGTTATGCAAAGAAGACGTGGCTATCCACTCGTGTTTGAAACGGGCGACGCTGTTTTCGTTTTTCGCCACCTCTGGGCGCAAAATCTTTATGGCCACGTTCCTTCTTTTCACCGGGTCGTAGGCTTCGAAAACCTCGGCCATGCCGCCATGCCCGATTTTGCCGGTGACGTGGTAGCGTCCGTTTAGATAATCCCCGACCTTAAGCATCGATTGGCTCCCAATATGCCACCCCGATGTTGTCGCTTCCGCCGG
>CAVIYC010000055.1:5082-5611 GCA_963647095.1 Oscillospiraceae bacterium
CTTTCGTCCGTCGAAAGGATGGCGTGAATGACGTCGTCTCCCATTTGGTTATAAAGCCCATCCGTGCAGGCCAATACCTTTTCCCCGTTATAAGGCAAGGCTTCGACTTGCAACGACAATGAAGGATAAATGCCCAAGGCGTTCATCAAAACATGCCTATCCGGAGAGGATTTGGATTCTTCCAAGCTTATTTGGCTCGTTTTGGCCAAATAGTTGGCGTAAGTTTCGTCTTCGGATATCTGAATAAGCTTCTTTCCATCATCCAAATATGCGCGGGAGTCGCCTAAATTGGCCAAATACAAAGTGTCGCCAATGATCAAACAGCAATTCAAAGTCGTGCCCATCCCTTGGAAAGAAGGGTCTTCTTGGGACTTGTCGTAAATCTCTTTGTTGGCCTTTTTTATGGTTTGGGTGAGCCAGAATTTGTTCCTGGCTTTGCTTAGGAAATGTTTCTTTTCGGCGAATTCCCGGCCGATGGTATGGGCGGCAATTTCGGAAGCGAGGTCCCCTTTGTTGGAGCCTCCCATTC
>CAVIYC010000056.1:0-5602 GCA_963647095.1 Oscillospiraceae bacterium
ATCGTGGCCAGGGAAATCGAGAAAGAACAGGCAAAAGGAACAGGGTTCTTGGTAATTTCGCACTATGCGAGATTATACGAAATGATCAAACCGACCAGGACCGCCATCATAATCAACGGCAAAATCGCCGTCGAAGGCGGACCGGAATTGATTAAGAGAGTCGATAGCGAAGGCTACGAGTGGATAAAGAGGGAACTTGGAATTTCCATCGAAAAGGAAATCGACAAACCGATGAACGACGTCTCCCTCGGCAGCTGCGCCGCGAAAGTGGGTACCAATGGCAAATAAGCTCATTCAAAAAATAGATATATTGCCAAACGAAAGCGATCTTTCCGTCTCGGAAGGCGAATGTCTTCGCTTGGAATTGGCGTTTTTCTCTTCCTCTCCGGACGGCTCTTTGTCTATCCGCATGCCCAAAGATTCGTGTCTCCAAGTTTATGTGTCGGACTTTTCTTTGAATAGCAACCATCTGAACTTGGAAGTCGAATTGGAAGAAGGCGCGAGCGCCGAAATCAGGATTGCCGTCCTTTCGCATGGGTCAGCTAAGAAGATTTTCACCCCGAACGTGAAGCATATCGGTCCTTCCAGCGAGGCTTTGGTCTCTTGCTATGGCATCGCTTCCGAGGAGTCCGATTTGTCCTTCAAAGGACTTTCCGCCGTGGAAAAAGGATGCAAAAAAGCCAATACCCGACAAGAAGCCAAGATTATTTTGTTCGACGACAAAGCCAAAGGCGCGGCTTCCCCGGCCTTGGTTATTTCCGAAAACGACATCAAAGCCGGACATGGCGCGTCAATCGGCAGACTAAACGACGACCATCTTTTCTATTTGGAATCCAGGGGCCTAAGCGAAAAAGAAGCCAAGAGATTGATAGTCTTGGGCTACCTTAAGCCAATCGTCAATTACTATTCGGACGAATCCGTCAAAGAGAAGATCGATCTGGCCATCGAGGGAGGCATCTCTCATGCTTGACGTTAAGAAAATAAGAGAAGATTTCCCGATGTTCCAAAACAACGTGGAAATGCAGGGAAAACCGCTCGTTTGGTTGGACAATGCCTCAACCACTTTCAAGCCATATTCCGTAATTCAGGCGATTACCGATTATTATTCGAAGGAAACCAGCAACTCCCATCGCGGCGATTACGACCTTTGCTACAACATGGATCAAAAGGTCTTGGAATGCCGCAAAACGGTGGCGGATTTTATCAATGCCGACACCGAAGAAATCGTTTTCACTTCAGGGACGACGATGTCCATTAACCTCGTGGCTTTCGGCTATGGGGTCAAATATCTCAAAAAAGGCGATGAGATTTTATTGACCGAAGCCGAACACGCCTCTAACGCTTTGCCTTGGTTTAAGGTGGCGGAGATGACGGGCGCGACCATCAAGATGATTCCTTTGGAAAAAGATGGAAGGCTCACTCCGGAAAATCTGAAAAAGACCATAACCGAAAATACGAAGATCGTGGCTGTCGCCCATGTCACCAACGTGTTGGGATATATAGCCCCGGTCAAAGAATTGGCGGACATCGCCCATGAATATGGAGCCTTGTTGGTTTTGGATGGCGCGCAATCCGTGCCGCATTTGAAAATCGACGTAAAAGAGCTAGGATGCGACTTCCTTTCGTTCTCCGGGCATAAGATGTGCGGCCCTACCGGAATAGGGATTTTATATGGAAGGTACGACCTTCTCGAAATGATGGATCCCTTTATGACCGGCGGGGGGATGAACGTCCGTTTCGATATGTGCGGAGAAGTGTCTTTGCTGCACGCTCCGATGCGCTTCGAGGCCGGAACCCAAAACTTGGCTGGCATAGTCGGACTGAAAGCCGCCATCGATTATATAAATTCCATTGGGATAGAAAATATCGAAGCCCACGAAGAAGAATTGAAGAAATACGCGATAAAGAAACTTAAAGAAACCGGCAAAGTCACCATCTATAACGAGAACAGCGCGACCGGGATCGTGACCTTCAATATCAATGGCGTATTCGCCCAAGACGCGGCGACCTATCTGAATTCCAAAGGCATTGCCTGCCGTTCGGGACAACATTGCGCCAAGATGCTCAATGATTTCCTAAAGACCGTCGCCACGGTCCGCGCTTCGTTTTATTTCTACACTTCAAAAGAAGATATTGACGCTTTGGTTGAAGCCGTCGCTCATGGGGAGGATTTCTTAGATGCCTACTTTTAATCTCAATCCGATGATGATGAGGGAAATCATCATGGATCATTATTCTTCCCCGTCCCATAAAAAGACTCCCACAACTGATGGATATAAGGAAATCCATGCTTCTTCCACCAACTGCATCGATGATTTCACTTTGTACCTGAAAAGCGAAAATAACGTGATTACCGATGCGTTATGGGATGGAGTGGCCTGCACCATTTCCTCGGCTTCGACCGATATTTTATGCGAGCAAGCCATCGGAAAGAATTACGACGAAGCGATGTATATGATCGAACAATATCTGAACATGATCGAAGAAAAGCCTTACGACGACAAAGTGTTGGACGAGGCCATCGTTTTCGTAAATACCGGCAAACAAGCTGCCAGGATTCATTGCGCCACCATGGGTTGGACGGCGATGAAAGATCTCATCAAGGAAGACAAATAACATGGCGGAAGAATTTTTGGACAAAAGAAGCGAATATGATTTCAAGGCCGACGCCAAGGTCGTTTTCTCTACCGGCAAAGGCCTAAACGAGGAAGTGGTCAAAGCCATCTCGGAACATAAGGGCGAGCCGGAATGGATGAAAGAATATCGCTTGAAGGCTTTGAAGGCTTTCGAAAAGATGCCGATGCCTAGCTACGGCCCGGATCTTTCGTTCTTGGATTTCGATTCTTATAGCTATTACAACCAGGTTTCCGCAGCCGAACAATCCGATTGGGAGAACGTTCCGGAAGCCGTCAAAAACACCTTCGATCGCTTGGGAATCCCCGAGGCCGAACAAAAATATTTGGCTGGCGTTACCACCCAATTCGAGTCGGAAGTCGTCTATCACAACATGCTTCAGGAGGTCGAAGAGAAGGGAGTCATCTTCCTTTCGACGGATATGGGACTTCGCTTATTCCCGGATCTGTTCAAAAAATATTTCGGTTCGGTTGTTCCCATCGCCGACAACAAATTCTCGGCCTTGAATGGCGCCGTATGGTCCGGCGGATCTTTCATTTACGTCCCCAAAGGCGTGAAGTTGGAGAAACCGTTGCAGTCTTATTTCAGAATCAACAACGAGAAGACCGGCCAATTCGAAAGGTCTTTGATAATCTGCGACGAAGGGTCGGAGATTCATTACGTTGAAGGGTGCACCGCCCCGGTCTATCAAAAGGAATCGTTGCACGCCGCGGTGGTGGAAATCGTCGTATTGAAAGGCGCCCATTGCCGCTATACCACGGTTCAGAACTGGTCCAACAACATCGTTAACCTCGTCACCCAACGCGCCTTGGTCGAAGAAAACGGATTCATGGAATGGGTGGATGGGAATATCGGCTCATACAGGAATATGAAATACCCCGCTTGCATCTTAAAGGGCGACGGAGCCAAAGGCTCGGTCATTTCCATCGCGGTAGGCGGGCCGGATCAATTCCAAGACAACGGCTCGAGGATGATCCATATCGGAAAAAACACCTCTTCGACCGTCATTTCCAAGTCCATATGCCGAGGCGGAGGCACGGCCAACTTCAGAGGCACCATCAGAATCATGCCCGAAGCGGACAATAGCCACGCCCACGAAGAATGCGACACTTTGATATTGGATGACAAATCATTCTCGGACACTTATCCGAAAAACGAGATGAAGAACTCCAATTCCTATATCGAACACGAAGCCACGGTTTCCAAAATCAACGAAGACCAGCTTTTCTATTTGATGAGCAGGGGCCTTAGCAAAGAACAAGCCACCCAAATGATAGTCATGGGATTCATTGAGCCGTTCGCCAAAGAACTCCCGATGGAATATGCGGTCGAATTGAACCAACTTCTCAAATTGGACATGTCGGGGTCGATCGGATAATTTATGGAATATGACGTCATCGTGGTCGGAGGAGGGCACGCCGGCATAGAAGCCGCGTCTGCCGCCGCGCATCTCAACATGCGCACCCTTTTGGTTACCTTGAACAAGAAAATGATCGGCAACACCCCTTGCAACCCCCATATCGGAGGATCGGCCAAAGGGATTGTGGTCAGAGAAATCGACGCCTTGGGCGGAATGATGGGAATATTCGCCGACCATAATCCGCTTCAAATAAAAATGCTCAATACGGCCAAAGGACCAGGCGTTCAATGCCTAAGGGCGCAGGTAGACAAAAAAGAATACCCGGCCTATGTCCAAAGCATCCTCGAATGCATGGACAATCTGACCATCTTGGAAGACGAAGTGAAATCCTTGATCGTTGAAGGCAACAAGGTCAAAGGAGTCACTTTATCTAGAAACGACCCGATATTCGCAAAGGCCGTCATCATAACGACCGGAACGTATATGGATTCCTCCATAATATCCGGTTTCTCTAGCGTCAAAGGCGGGCCGGACGGAGAGAACGCTTCATTGGGTTTAAGCGAGAACCTACGCGATTTGGGCATAGAAATACGCCGTTTGAAGACCGGCACGCCCCCAAGGATCGATGGGAACACCATCGATTGGGACAAAGGCTCTTTGCAGCCTGGAATGGACGGGGATTTGGCTTTTTCCTATACCACCAAAGAGTTCACTCCCTTATCAAAGCAACTGCCTTGCTATCTTATCTATACGACCGACGAAACCATAAGAATCATCAAGGAACATTTGGATGAATCCGCGGTCTTTAACGGAGTGATAACCGGAATAGGCCCGAGGTATTGCCCTTCCATCGAATCGAAAGTCGTCAGATTCGCGGACAAGCCTCGCCACCAATTGTTCTTGGAACCGGAATATAGGGAAGGCAATTCGGTGTATCTCCAAGGCTTTTCCACTGGGTTCGATCATAAAATCCAAGAGGAATTGGTCCATACTTTGCCGGGCTTGGAGAACGCCAAGATTTTAAAGTACGCTTATCAAATCGAATATGATGCTATCAATCCTTTTGAATTAAAAAAGAACTTGGAATTCAAAAAGATAGACGGATTGTTCGCGGCTGGTCAAATCTGCGGGACTTCTGGATACGAAGAGGCCGCGGGATTGGGCTTAATGGCTGGAATAAACGCCGCAAGAAAGATAAATGGCTTGGAACCTTTCATATTGAGAAGGGACGAAGCTTATATTGGCGTCATGATCGACGACTTGGTGACCAAAGGGGCGGACGAACCATATCGTTTGCTTTCCTCTAGGGCGGAGTACCGTTTGCTTTTAAGACACGATAACGCGGACGAAAGATTGACTACATACGGCCATGACATCGGGCTAATTTCCGATGAGAGATACTTTGGGTTCATAAATAAAGAAAAAGAGATGGAAGAAGTCATCGAAATTCTTTCGAAGACCAACCCGAGCGACAAAGAATATCTAAAGCCTTATTTGGAAAACGCCGGGTATTCGGATTTCAATGTCGGGCATCGCGGAAGCGACCTCTTGAAAAGGCCGGGCATGCATTATGAAGAAATCCGAAAGGCCACCCCGGAACTAAAAGGC